>CAZJXN010000007.1:0-64169 GCA_964549655.1 uncultured Saprospiraceae bacterium | reverse complement strand
CAAAGAACTTTGTATTTTTTTTGCCCAACTACTAAGTGTACGGCTGGAAAGTAAATTTGCTATAATGCTCATCAAAATCTTTCTTTCGTTGTACATTACTTTGTTTTCTTATTTCGCGATGTGTTTTTCGCTATTGGTGATGTCTTGGGAAAGAAGAGGATCCGTAGATGTCGAGGCACTCAACTCGGGTTATTTTGGTATAGTGGCGATTTGGTTAGTTATGCTTTTTGCCGCAGTTCTATTAATCTGGCGCAACAAATTTTGGTGGGGTATTGGCATTTCTTTATTGATGCTACCAGCTATTTACTTCATAGGTTCTGTTATGATTGAAATTTTAAAAACCGGAATCAATTACCTCAATTAATGCTTTTATGGACGCCATTTTTAAAAACCAAAAAATAGAAAACTGGGTCGCGCTTCGCATTTTGAATTTTCTGAATGCGGCACAATCCGTCAACGACATCGTCGGTAAAGTACTAGACGACCCTAATTCCGGCGGAAAAACAACTATTGGAGAGACGCTGGCGGCGCGTATTTTGGAAAAGCGTAAAACTACTTCATTTGACCGTTTTCATGCAATCAATGAGCTGGATGGCATTTCTGGATTTGGTGAAGATAAAATGCGAGATTTGATTTTCACTTTTGGCGTACGTGCGGCGGATGCTTTTCGCAAAAATATGTTCAATGGTGTGCTTTTAGATAATTGGAGCTTAGAACATTACACGACGATTTTTGAAACAGAAGAAGATTTTTACATCACAGTGAATATTGAGTCGAATCTTGTAGCGTTTGTAGCGGATGAAGTGGAAAAAATTTCTATGCAAAAATTTGGCGATGAACGTGCGGCTTATTTGACAAAGTTGCTGGCACAAAATTGTTATTTGGACCGCTATGACGTGGCGCATTTTGGGAGTTATGCGTTTGCGTTGTGGTTTTATCAGATTGCTTATGATAATTGGTTCACCTTTGAGCGCGTACGGTCAGAAATTGAACAATATTTTAATTATTACGCTTACCTAAATGCTGGTTATGAGCAGCAATTTCTCCTTTTTAAAGGTTTTAATAATTCAGCGGCATTAGTTAGCGCGGTCACACAGCCTGATTTACCCGTTGTCATTAATCCGGTGGAACATTCTATCACGATTTGGACAGCGGAATTACGGGATTAGTTAAAGTTTGAAGTTTGAGGGTTATTGGTTAGTTTTACATCTATTTCAATACAAAAATTGAAGCGATGCGCGCCAAATCACGTTATCACCTATCACCTTTTTATGAATGTTTTAATCATTGAAGACGAACAGCCCGCTGCCAAACGCCTTGCCAATCTTGTGCGAGAGTGCCGCCCGCAGGCGAATTTGTTGGCTGCCATTGATAGTGTAGAAAATGCGGTAAGCTGGCTCGCTTCTAATCTCGCTCCCGACCTTATTTTTATGGATATTCAACTGGCGGATGGATTGAGTTTTGACATTTTTAATCAAACCAATATTCAATCGCCCGTGATTTTTACGACGGCTTACGACCAGTACGCGTTGAAAGCTTTTAAAGTGAATAGTGTAGATTATTTGCTCAAACCCATTGATCCGTTGGAGTTGGAAAGTGCTTTCACAAAATTTGACCAAGTTTTTGGTAAAAAAGTGAATTATGATTTGAATGCCATTCAACAGTTGATTTTATCTATGTCAAAACCGCAGTACAAAGAGCGTTTTCTGGTGCGTGTGGGGCAGCAGATGATTTACATTCTCGTTATAGAGGTGTGTTATTTTTATTCGGAAGATGGCTTGGCGTATGCAAAAACCAGCGATGGCAAGAAACATTTGGTGGATTATACGTTAGAGCAATTAGAGGAAAGTTTGAATCCGGCAGATTTTTTTAGAATTAATCGGAAAATCATCACGCATATTAATTCAATCGTGAAAATAGCGCCTTATTTCAATAGTCGTTTAAAATTAGAAATTAAACCCAAAACGGATTTTGAAGTCATTGTAAGCAGAGAGCGAGTGAACGATTTTAAAAAATGGCTGGATAGGTGAAATTGGAAGGTTGGAATAGCGATTCTGGAAATTTTAAATTGGAAATATTTTGATTTGGACAGTGGAATGATGAAATATTGAAATATTTTATTAGAAATACCAACACGCTTCTTAAACACAAAAGAGAACATCCTATGAACACATATTTTCCTAAAAACTACGATGTAGTCATTGCATTCGTTATTTTTTTGATTTGTATTTTTTATGCGCTATTTGCAGGGTTTGAGCTGGATGCTCCAAGCGTAGCAAATATGGCAAACGAGTAACCTGTTTCGGAGCAAGTTACTCGTTTGCAAAAAAGTTAATTATTGTTCAGAACGCCGATTATACACTACGCGACTGTCGCTTTTCATTTTGAAATCGGCTTCTTTTTCGTACAGGTCTCGGTATTTTTTAGCAATTGCTTCTGATTGTTCTTTTCCATTTATTTTCAACGATTGATTGGAAAGCTCCAATTTATAATTGCTATTTTTTACTAAACCATCTTTTAATAATTCTTTTTCGATGGTTTTAAAAATTTTGTCATTTCCGACGGCTTTGTAAATATAAGTGCCATTGCCATTCCAATTTTTATCATCTGCCGGGAAATTAAAACCCGTCGCGCGGGGCGCTCTGGCAAGTTCGGCACTCAGCTTTGCCTTTATTTCGTCTTGTCGAGCTAATTGTTCGTGTTGGCGTTCCCAATTTCTTTCTTGCTCCCGCCACTTTTCTTCGTTTTTGCGCCAAGCTTCTTCTTGTTTTGCAAAGTCGGCTTCCGCTTTAGCGAACTGTTCTTCTTGCAATTTCCAAGCTTCATCATCAAAACCTTCCATGTGTCCGAAAAATTCATTTTTGAAAATGGTCGCTTCTTCGCCGTCTAATAATTCCTTTCCATCCAGCAGTAATTTTCCATCTTTACCGATTTCAATTATAGCCGCTTCGCCATCACCTTGTTCTATCGTAAGAATGGTTTTGCCATCTTTGTCTTTTTGCTTCGTTATTTTACTTCCATTGTGATTCCAAATACTCGGCGTAGGTGGAGTTGGTGGCGTAGGAGCTATAGCGGGCATAGGCGGCACGGGCGGTTCTGGCACATTTGACATCAATTCTTCTACCATGTCTTCATACCGGCTAATTTCTGATGCGGGGATTTCCTCGCCGTCAATGCGCAGTTGTACGATTTTGTCGTCTTTAATTCTGGCTTCTACTTGTTTTTCTCCATTGTCGTAGCTAAAACTGCCGTTCCGATTGCCTTTCGGAAAAGTGTCTATGTTCATTTCAATAATTGGCTCAAAGTCATGGTCATGGTCAGGTTCATAAAATGCGTCGGGGGATTCTATAAAATCAAAATTGTCGAATGGTTGGGCGGCGCTCACAGACAATCCTACAAGGACTGCCAGCAGCAAGCAAGTGGCTGTTAATTTCTCCATAATGTCGGATCTATTTTGTGGTTGATTTAGAATACGTTGAATGCGTTTGAGCAATTGATTTTTATTCGTAGCGAAAGTCATGGCAAATGGCGGTGCAGTAATACTCATTTCTTGCAAGGCAACGAGGGCTTTGGCGTAAGCCAATTCATTCCCACAAAGGGCAATGGCGGTGTCGTCGCAGCAGTTTTCGCGCTCGGTACGAATGTTGGCAGAAATCCACCAAACCGCAGGATTGCAATAAAAAAATATTTCAATAGCAGATTGTAAAATGTGTAACAAATAATCGTGCCGTGCGATATGCGCCAATTCGTGTGCCAGAATCGCTTCTACTTGTCCGGAAGTCAATCCATTTACTGCGCCGACAGGAAGTAGAATGACAGGTTTGAAATGCCCAATCACGACTGGCACTTTTATCAAAGCAGATTCTAACAATTCCACCGAACGCCTGACCGGGATTTGTGCGGCGAGGTCTTCCAACATATACTGCCATTTTTCTGGAAGGGTATTGGTGTAAGCGGTTTTTAAATGTTGAACGTATGCCAGTCCGCCCAGCAATCGCAGCACAAAAAACGCCGCGCCGAGCAGCCAAATAAAGACGATAGTAGGCAGATTATTATCAAAATAGAAAAAAATTTGTTGTAGAATATCTCCCACTTTGTATGAATATATTTCATAAATCTCGCCTTCTTTTTCATACACATAATGATATCCATAAGGATGCTCCTCTACTTGTAATAAAATGCCAGGTCCAAAATCGGCTGTGCCATTTCCATTATAATAACTAAAAAAAGTAGCTACTGCCACTCCAAACGTGACGAGCAATGCGGCATAGGCGACTCGATATCGCACTTCCGCTGCTTGGTTGCGTAACTTCAGCGTCACGACCGACAGTAACAGTCCGACTGCTGCTGCCTGCCAGAGTGAGTGCAGCACCGTCCAGCCCAGCGCATAGATGATTTCTTCGGAGATAAATTGGTTGATAAATTCCATATTGGTTGTGTTCGCGTGTTTGAGTGTTCTTGTGTTTGCGTCGCTCGCTAATACGAACACACGCGCACATGAACACAGGTTATCTGTTTTTTTCAATCTTCTTAATCAATGCCTTGATTTCGTCCAATTCTTCGGCGGAAGCCTCGTGGTTGCCCAATGCTTGCATTACGAGTTTCATAGCGGAGCCTCGAAACGTACTGTCTACAAATTTTTGGAGCAATTGCTGTTGGGTATCACTTTCCGGTGCGGCGGCTTCGTACACATGGGTGCGCGTGTCGGTGTTGCGGGTGAGCAAGCCTTTGTCTGCCATGATTTGCATCAATTTTAAGGCAGTGGTGTAGCCTACTTCTTCCCGATTGTTGGCATGTCGGGCTTCATTCAGCTTATCAAATACAAAGCGTACCGGCACTGCACCATGTTCCCACAGGATTTGTAGGATTTCCAGTTCTGATTCTGTTGGTTTAATCATTTTTTTAGACTTTAGACTTTAGATCATAGACCTTAGACAGTCAACATCTAACACTTGCTGTGAAATTCAAATATAAACTTGCACCATTTTCAATGCATTCTGGCATCTTCCAATCTGGCATCTAATATGAGTCGGGTGAAATACTACGAATACTTTCGTAACACAAAGATGTACGAATGTTTTCGTAATGTCAAGTTTTAAGTACGATTTTTTTCGTAGTTTCGACAAAAAGATGATTTTTTTTCTACAAAAGTTGTATTCTGTAAGGTGCGGCACATTTTCAAAATGCGGCACACCTACTAACCGATTATATTTTTTTATGGTTTAAATATAAAATGTCTAACTTTAGACCACCAATTTGTTTTAAAATAAAAGACCATTCTATGAGATTTCTGTTGCAAATCGCTTTGATAGTTACTTGTTTAGGCATTATTTCTTGCGGACAAAACGCATCTTCCGAACAAGGAAATGACAACGCAGACACTGGTATGGATACCTCCGCTACCACCAATCGCTCCCTCACAGCATTGCCCGATACGCACACTTGTGCACTCAGAGGAAGTATTTTACAAGGCAATCAATTTTGGATTCGGGAGCAGCAAGTGCTCGTTGCTATCGTTGCCGATTCTACCACTTATGCCAAAGACTTGGAGGCAGAAGGACATCGCATCCTGGAAATTTATGATACGAAAGATTGTAGCCAAATCTTGCGCCAGACGCTGCCGGTAGACCAAAGCCCGGATTTTCCTTATTACATCGCCGAACCAACTTATAATAATGTAGCGCAAATGGTAGCGGTACGCGGCTCCACGTCCATTTATGTGTATGACATCGCCAACCGAAGATTATTGCCAAAATTGACTCCAAAGTTTCAAACTAAACGCGAATCCATTGACGCTCAATCTGGTATGATTCAACACTTGGAGATGTGGGAGAATTTCATGGTGGGATATTCACAAGATTATGGTGCTTTTGTATATAATATTAGCAATAAACAAACGCCGGAAGCAGTGCTGCCTTTTGGCGAATATAAAATAGCAGATGGTGATTTTGGATCCATGTTTTTGCTGGCTTCAGCAAATGGTGGCGTGCAGGGCATCGTGCCGCAATTTGACCGTAATACAGGGGAGTTTTCTGTGAATCCTATCTTGGATAAGCCAACCAACATGGATGCGACAGTAACCAAAAGTGCTAAAAATAATCGCTATCTCGTACTGCGCGATGCGAATAGCAACGCGATTGGTGTGGATTTACAAACGCATAAACGCATTGATCTACCAGCAGATGTGGTTACGAAACCGACGCAAGAGGTGTTGACTTGGATGCGGAAGAAGAAATAAGTTTAAAAGTTTGGAGGTTTGGTAGTTCGATAGTTATTAACGCCAAACTACCAAACCTCCAAACGCTAAACATGAAACTAATTATAATAAACGGTCCAAATTTAAATCTCGTCGGTACACGTGAGCCGGATATTTATGGGCGGGAGAGTTTTGAAACTTTTTTTGCAAGAGTGCAATTAGAATTTACAGATATTACACTCCATTATTTTCAAAGTAACCACGAGGGTTTTATTATTGATAAACTGCATGAAGTGGGCTTCACATATGATGGTATTATTCTGAACGCTGGAGCACTCACGCACACGAGCATCGCCATTGCAGACGCGATTTCCGCGATACGCACGCCGGTGGTGGAAGTACATATTTCAAATGTGTATGAAAGAGAAGCTTTTCGGCATCATTCTTACCTTTCGGTGAATTGTGTGGGCTGTATCATCGGTTTTGGATTGCGCGGATATGAGTTGGCGATTCGATATTTTTTGTAAAATCAAGCGACTGCAAACTCCGTATCTGCTCTAACGTAGGGCGCATGAAATGCCAGTACGATATCTGATTTAGGCACCCCTTTATCCAAAATCATTTGGACGACAATCAAATCCGTCCCCTCATGTTGTACCCAAATTTTGCCATCCTCCGCTACATCAATGTGTAAGTAACAGCCGTAATAACGCTTGTCACGTTTCCAGCCATTTGAAAAAAGTAGATAATGCCCTCCTATATCATCTTTAATAATTTGAGTCCGAACCTCATCATCCGGCTTATCACCATCCCCTACTACTTCATCTAATACTTCTTTAATAATGGCTTTATATGCAGCTATTTTTTCCATGTTGCAATACTCTTTTTTAAAATATCATACACTAAAATACTTACATCAAATTTTTGTAAAGCTTTCGCAGTCAAAGGCTCTTGAAAAATACCGTTATAAACGCTACTTGGTACTGCCAAGTACAAGGTTCGCTCTGGCTGGTCTTTTTCTAAAGCAAGATAATAATAACTAAACTGTCCTAAAGCAGTATACAAGTCGTATAACTGTGATACTCCAATAAAACTTTTAACTTCGATGGCAATTTTTTCTTCATCCTTTTCTGCTCCAATCAATCGTTCTGCTCCTAAATCAATTTTAATATTTCGACCGTCTACCTCAAATTGCAATGGGTCATCTGTAATCGTCCACCCATCTTTTAAAAGTGCTTCACAAACAATATCGTGGTATTTGTCTTTCGCAGCCATGTTCAATTTCGTAAGTTCAAATTTAGCAAATTTAGAAGAAAATAACAACCGCAAATCGGGAAAGAAAATAAAAATTGTTTGTATATTTCTGAATCTTTCTATAAACAAAAAAGGTCGGCATTTTTCACGCCGACCCGAAAATAAACACCTAAAACCCTATTAACTAACCTTAAAATCTTTTGTCTCTCTTTATATAGCTATGCTAATTTATTTCCATTTTGCGCCGTCCAGCTTTTCATTACTGTGAATGAATATGCTTGATGTATTGCAACTCTAATAGGTAGTACGTATTTATAACCAATTTGTTTAAAAATTAATTCCTTTTCGATTGTAATCATTGTGTAAAATCAGGATGGATGCTTAGAAAATAAGAAATACACCCATCCTGAATCCTACCAATTACACAATTGCAATTTGCTTAACAGGTATTTCCACTTCGGCTTGCTTTGGTAGCGTCACCGTCAAAATTCCATTCACATAAGCCGCTTCAATCGCTTCTGCGTTCACCGTTTCTGGCAATTGGAAGGTGCGCTTGAACTCGCTATAACCAAATTCTTTCCGACGCAGCGTACCGTTTTCTGATTCCTGTGTATTCTCTTTTTTAGCAGCAATAGTCAACACTTCTTTCTCTGTGTTCACGTTGAAATCCGCTTTTTCAAAGCCTGGAGCTGCTACTTCAATTTTGAAAGCTTCTGCCGTTTCGCTCACATTTACAGCCGGATTATTTTTTACCAAGCTATTGGTCGGAGCTTCATTGCGGAAAAAATCGCTTAAAACGCGGTCAAACACTGGATTGTGGAAACGAACACCACTTGTGCGAGGATTTACTTTTACTAACATCATGGCAATTTCTATTTTGAGTTTTTTTAAATTAAATTACACAGAGGAATAAGCAAACTGCGTTCCAAGTCAAAAAAACCGCCTTTTTTACAGCGAAATTAAATAGAAAGTGACATTTTGGCAAAAATAGCGAAAATGGAGTGACATTTTAGCAGGTAAAAAGACGTGACAGGTTTTTTCAAGCCAATTCTGATAACTCCAACCAACGCATTTCTTTCGTTTCCAAATTATCCGTCAATTCATTAAGTTCTTTCGATAATTTTTGAATAGAATCCGGTGTGAGATTGGTTGAATTAAATAACTCCGTGATTTCGGCTTTGCGCTCTTCCAATTTCTTGATTTCTTTTTCTAACTTATTCATTTCCTTGCGCTCGTCCTGACTCAAGCGTGGAGCGGCTTGTGCTTGTTGCTCTCCCTTGGAGGGACGGGGGGATTTGACGCTGCGTTGCTCGCGTTCACGCTCTTTTTGCTGTTCGCGGTATTCCGTATAATCGCCGTTGAAATCTTTAATCACGCCATTTCCTTCAAAGACGAAAAGGTGATCCACAATTTTATCCATAAAAAAACGGTCATGCGTCACCACCAAAATACAGCCGGGAAAATCCATCAGAAAATCTTCCAACACATTCAAAGTCACCACATCTAAATCATTCGTCGGCTCATCAAGAATCAAAAAATTTGGATTTTTCATCAAAATCGTCAACAAATATAAACGTCGTCGCTCGCCACCACTCAATTGCGAAACATACACCTGCTGCTGCTTCCGCGAAAACAGAAACCGTTCCAACAAAGCTGCCGCCGTCATCTTCAGCCCTTTCGCCAATGGAATGTACTCGGCAATATCCTGCACCACATCAATCACACGCTTGTCGTCTTTCAGATTGATGCCATCTTGGGTGTAATAGCCGAAAACCGTGTTTTCACCAACCACTACTTTGCCAGTGTCGGGTCGAATTTCGGTCGTCAGTAATTTCAAAAAAGTAGTTTTTCCCACGCCATTCGGACCGACAATACCAACGCGCTCGTTTTTTTTAAATTTATAATCAAAACTTTCGAGCATTTTTAAATGATCAAAACTTTTGCTCACGTTATGCAATTCTAGAATCTTTCCACCCAAGCGCTGCCCCAATATTTCCACTTGCATACTTTTCTCTACCGTCACACTCGACACTTTTTCGTCCAAATTATAATAAGCATCCACGCGAGATTTCGCTTTTGTGGTACGGGCTTGCGGCGAGCGGCGCACCCAGTCGAGTTCGCGGTCGAGCAGCTTTTTATCCTTTGCCCATTCGGCGCTTTCCGTTTCTTGTCGAATCGCTTTTTTTTCTAAATATTCAGAATAATTGCCAGTGTATTTATAAAGTTTGCCGTTTTCCAATTCAATCATTTGATTGCACACGCGTTCCAAAAAATAGCGGTCGTGCGTCACCATAAAAAGCGTCAGATTGGGCTGTTGAAAATACGTTTCCAACCATTCAATCATATCCAAATCCAAGTGGTTCGTCGGCTCATCGAGGATGATAAACTCCGGCTCGTCAATAATCAATTTGGCTAAAGCCAAACGCTTCTTCTGTCCACCCGACAGCATACTCACAGGTCGGTCGAAGTTGCTGATTTTGAGTTTGGTGAGAATTTCTTTAATTTTTGCTTCTACATCCCACGCTTTCAAGTCCTCCATTTTGGCAAGCACATTTTCCAGCGGCTCACCGATGCCCAGCATCGCCAATTCGTACTGCTTCACCACCTGAATCATCGGGTTATCTGAGTCCAGCACTGCATCAATAACGGTCGCTTTATCTGCAAATTCTGGGTCTTGCACCAAATATCCCACGCGCACGTCTCGCCGCAAGAGGATAGTTGCTTGCTCCCCTTCGGGTTGCTCTACGCCTGCAATCACGCGCAGCAGCGTACTTTTGCCCGTACCATTTTTCGCTACCAGCGCTATCTTTTGTCCCTTACTAATTTGCAGGGAAATATTTTCAAACAAGACCTTTTCGCCGTAGGTCTTCGTCACATTTTCTAAGGTCAAATAATTCACAGCTTTTCAAAATTTGGCGCAAGGTACGAAATCACCCACATTTGTACTATTCCTTCAGAGAAGTCATTTTTATTTAAATGAGTTGTTTTTAACAGAAATTTATTGTATTTTTGAAAACAAATTTTTTAAATTATGACTCAACCAACGGAGTATATCAAGCTGAAAGAAGTAAACCTCCAACTTATTATACAAAAAATTAAAGATTTTTTTGCAAAGGATGGTAGAATATCGAAAGCGTGGTTATTTGGTTCTTTTGCAAGACGTGAAAACAACTTCGAAAGTGATATAGATTTAATGATTAGATTTAATAATCCAGAGGGAATTAGCCTATTCGACTATGCCGATATCACTTATTTATTAAGTGAAGCATTAAATATCAAAGTAGATTTAGTAGAAGAAGGTTATCTTATACCTTCGGCTTGGGAAACTGCCAAAAATGACCTTGTCTTAATTTATGAATAAAACCAGTTCAAAAGAAAGATTAGAACACGTAAAAACTGCTATTTTATACATTCAACTATTTGTGAAAGATCAAACAGTTGATGATTTTTTGCAGGATATAAAAGGTCAAAATGCTGCTCTTTATCAATTTCTAGTTATTGGAGAAGCAATTAAAAATGTGGATAACGCCATTTTACAAAAATATCAATACCCTTGGCACATCCCTAAGTCATTTCGCAACTTTATTGCACACGAATATCATAAGATTAAAATGCAAAGTGTATATAATGCTGCTAATGATTTGGATGAACTCTTAAAGATTGTTGAAACGATGTTACAAAATGAGTTTTAAAGGGACTGTAGCGTTTTTATAGGTCAGCGTATATTTTTTCTCTAAGCCAGCTTTGAAAAATCGTTTCTACCATCGGATTTTCCTGCCAGTTTTCTCCTACATTTTCTATTTTAAAAAGCTGCTCAAATAATTGATTCTGCGCCTGCACTTCCGCCAATGCTTCGCTGTACGGCAAGTGACTAAAACTCACCATTGAATAAACGGGCAAAAAATCCTTCGGATATTTCTCGGCAAAATGCGCCTCTATTTTCTTGCGCAGTAGAAATTTGGGGTTCGCTATCAAGTCGCGCATTTCTATAAAATTTTGCAATGCAAGGTCTGCAATGGCATCCGCGTCTTTGATGCGATTTCGATTGAATATTTCTATAATTTTTGTCCAATCTTCCTCGTATTCCCCTGCCAATTCCTCTAAAATGGTACAATCTTCAAAACCGGCGTTCATGCCTTGTCCAAAAAACGGCACAATCGCGTGCGCCGCATCGCCGAGCAATAAAACTTGATGTTGATAATGCCAAGGATTGCAACGCACGGTTACTAAAGAAGGTGTGGGATTTTGCTGAAATTCTGCTATTAAATTAGGCATGAGCGGCAGCGCATCGCTAAAGTATTTTTTGAAAAAATCGGTAATCTGGCTTTTATGCTGCAAGTGTTCAAACGCATCGGCTTTGCCTTGAAACGGTAAAAATAAAGTGCAGGTAAAACTGCCGTCCACGTTGGGGAGCGCGATGAGCATGAATTTGCCGCGAGGCCAGATGTGGAGCGCATTTTTTTCTAAAGCATGATTTCCGTCCGCCGCTGCAATCGTGAGTTCTTTATACCCATAATCCAAATACGATTGGGAATAATTGAAGCGAGGTGTTTTTTGCAAGCTGCTGCGAATGGTGGAAAAAGCACCATCTGCACCAAAAATCAACGGAGCTTGTACCGTTATAATCTCGTCGGTCTGATTATTTTCAAAATGAATCGTATTAGCATCTAAATCTACATGTTGGCATTTTTGATTAAAATAGAAATGAACGTTATCAAAACCACCAGCAATATTCAATAATTCCAAATTCAAACCGCCGCGTGACACCGAGTAAATCGCTTGTCCTTCTTTGCCATACGGTTGAAACGTACATTCTCCATTTATGCTATGCATCATGCGACCGTGCATCGGAATAGCGACCGCCTCAATTTTGTCTTTTATACCCGCTTTTTCAATGGCTTTCCAACCGCGATGACTCATGGCCAAATTGATAGAACGCCCACCTGCATAGCCAGCTTCGCGCATATCGCTTCGGCGTTCGTACGCGTGTATGTCATACCCGCGTTTGGCGAGCAAAATTGCCCAAAGCGAACCGACCAAGCCTGCCCCGACTATTATTACTTTTTGTTTACTATTCAACGTTTAAAGTTTGGAAGTTTGGAAGTTTGCTTGTTTTTCTTCGCGTGTATATTTAGCGAATCAAGAAAATCATACAAATCATAGTTCAGACATTCTTTCGCTAAAATAAAAATCGTAACGCAATCACCTGTGATACAAAGCCAACAAAAAAGCCACCATACAAATCCATCGGTTGGTAAGGATGCAACACTTGACGCACTGTGCCGATTAAACCTGCCAATAAAACCACTATAATCAAAATAATCGTCATATTCAAATTCCATTCGCCAAGCGAAAACGTGTCGTAGCTGAACTGCCACATTGTGATGAGTACCATGCCCACGAGTGCGCCCA
The DNA here is from genome assembly GCA_964549655.1 of uncultured Saprospiraceae bacterium. Taxonomy (GTDB): domain Bacteria; phylum Bacteroidota; class Bacteroidia; order Chitinophagales; family Saprospiraceae; genus JADJNW01. Next base: position 51,307 of record CAZJXN010000007.1, on the reverse strand, counting down.
TCCCAACCGTATGCGCACTAATGCGGGAGAAGATATTGATAAAAAACGCCAAAAACAAGGCAATCGTGCAGCCAAGTACAAATGAGGTATATGCGGTCGGAATCTGCGGATTATTTACAAAATTTTGAAACATCCATAAGTAAAAAACACCGGTGATGATATACGGACCGATGCGGTCGCGGGCATCTAAGAGGTCAAAATCTTTGGTCAAGCCAGCAAACTTAAGCATCACAATCGCCACAATCGGAATGAAAAATGTAGACAAAAAAATGCGCAATAACAGCAATTGACTAATTCTATCGGTCAGTCCACTCACTCCAAAAAGATACGGATTCACAACTAGCAAAATTGCCAGCATATAAGTAGGCATGAGCAAAGGATGCAAAAGCCCGGAAATGATACGCGCTATTATGCGCAAAATCAGATTAAAATTCGTGGTTGTAGCGGCAATATTCGTGGTTCCTTCGGTCATATCAATAAATTGGTGATGAAATGGTGTGCCATTCAAAATCACAAATGCTGTAAAAATAGAACGTCCTAAACGGCTTAAAAAATCTGGTTCGCCTAAGTGATTTTGTACAAAAATACAAAAGGATTAGGAAACCTTTAAAATTTCCTAATCCTGTATTAAATTCCAAAATATACGAAGCCTGTAAAACCTTATTGGTTTAGCGTCTAAAGTGATCGTTTAATACGGTCGTACTCCGCTTTATTAGTAGCCGAACCTTTACAACCGAGTTCTTTCGCTTTGGCATCTATTTTCTGGACACGATTGCCCGGATTGGGGTGTGTACTTAAAAATTCGGGTGGATTCCCGCCTTTTCCTTCCATTTTGCGAAAGAAACCCGCTGCCCCAGCTGCGTTATAACTTGTTTCACACAAATAAATAACCGAGTGTTCGTCCGCAGCAGTTTCAGCACCTCGTCCAAATTTAAGCGAAACCAGTCCCAATGCGACTTGCTCCAATACGCCCGGATTCGCATTGCCGGTCACGATAGAGACGAGCGCAGTCAAACCATACGTTTTTGTCATTTGGCTCGTAGAATGGCGCAAAGCAGCATGGGCAATTTCGTGACCCATTACACCTGCTAATTCATCCTCGGAATCCAGGAATTTGATAATGCCGGTATATACATAAATGTAGCCGCCCGGTGTACAAAAAGCGTTGAGCGTATTGTCATCTTTGATGATTTTTACCTGCCACGCAAATTGGTCTTTGTACGCTACTTTGCCGGTATTTAATAATTTAGAGGTAATACCGCGAATATAGCTATAGACTGCCTCGTTTCCCCGTTCTGGTAAAACAGGAAAAGTTTTTGGATCATCTGCGATTTGCTTTTCCGTTTGTTTGCCCAATTCAATATCTTGTTCCGCTGTAAAAAGATTCAAACCGCCGCCCTGTCCGGTGCCGCAACTAACAACAAACGTAGAAGCCACAGCTATAAATGAAACAATCAACATTTTTTTCACACGCATAATTCAATGGTTTTTATTTTAGAATGCTCAATGGTTTTACTAATTATAGAATACCACAACGGTCTTCAATTTTAAAATGGTGCCTCTATTCAAAAGTATAAGTTTTCATTAAGAAATCGAGCGTTGCATACAAATTGCCTATTGTCAGGATAACGTTCTGGTTTGTAAAGATGTTCGGATTATCCGCACTCGAATTTGCGCTTGTTTTTTCATTTGTTGCCAGTACCAGATACGCTGGACGAATGAAATGCGTTTTTTTTATTTGAACTGGGCTGTAAGCTGGTTAAACATTCGTTAACCAATGGGTTGGTTTGTAACACTTTAATACATTAAATCGTTAGTAGATAGGAAATTATAAAGCATTTTCGAGCTTACTATTTCTATTTAAAATGTGACGAATTCCGTTCCAAGCCGTCTTAAAAAATGGATGGAAAGCGATAAAATCTTACTTTTGCACTTCATTGATTTAAACTGAAATTTTTGTGATTATGAAATCGAATTTTTTCAAAAAAGTATTAAGTCTATTTGCATTTGCTGCCCTGGTTGGTTTTTCCGCACAGGCGCAACGTATCGCATTTGTGGATGTGAATAAAATTTTGGAAAGTAACCAGACGTACAAGACTGCGCAGGATGAGTTGGACCGCGTGGCATCCAAGTGGCGGCAGGATATTGCACAAGAATACGATAAAATTAAGGGCATGTACAACCGTTATCAGGCAGAACAAGTCCTTCTAAGTGACGATGTGCGCAAGCAGCGAGAGGAGGAAATTATGACCAAAGAAAAAGACGTGCGCGACCAGCAAAAAGTGAAGTTTGGACCAGATGGAGAGCTTTTTAAAATGCGGCAGGAACTCGTACGCCCGATTCAAGACAAGATTTACGCGGCGATTGAAGATTATGCCAAAGAACGCGGCTTTGATTTTATTTTTGACAAATCGGGCAACGCTGGCATTATTTTTTCCAATCCGCAATATGACAAAACGGACGATATTCTACAAAAGTTAAAATAAAACCTCTTTAAGATATGAAAAGTTTTCGAAAACGGGTCACGTTTTAAAAGGAATTTTTTGTAGAAAATCGTACTTTTGCACCGCTTAAAAATAATCGTATTTAAACAACATTAGAATATTCTTTAAAAAATGAAGACTACATTGAAAATCACTGGTTTATTCATCGTGCTTTGTTGCACTGTGTTTTCGGTACAAGCTCAAAAATTCGGCTACCTCAACTCTGCCAGTATCCTGTCGGATATGCCGCAGGTGAAGCAAGCAGATTCTCAACTGGAAGCTTTGCAAAAGCAATTGCAGAAAAAAGGACAGACGATGGTGGAAGATTTGCAAAAAGTATATGCAGACGCACAGCAAAAGATAGAGCGCGGTGAATGGTCGCCAAAACAACAAGAGGAAGAAGGTAAAAAACTGGAAGCAAAACAAGCGGAAATCCAGAAATACGAGCAGGACATGGTCAAGCAAGTGCAGGACAAACGCACCGAATTGATGACTCCTATCTTGGATACTGTTAATAAAGCGATTCAAGATGTGGCAAAAGAGAGCGGTTTTCAATTCGTATTTGATGAAGGCGTACTGCTTTACAAAGAAGCATCACAAGATGTAACGGCGATGGTACGCACCAAATTGGGTATGCCAGCTGCCGCCGCTGTTACGACGACTAAGAAGCCGTAATAATATATGGTTATCCAAAAAAAGTCAGTCGGCTATCGGAGTCGGCTGACTTTTCTATTGCTGACCCATGTAATTGAAAACGGATGTATTTAATTGTTTTTTGGTCTGCCAAGTGCATCCGCTCATAATGCGTTTTTAGCTCCAATTCAGGAAATGGCAAAGATTTTGCGTAAATATCAGCATCGTAATAAATTATTTCTGCATTTGAGTCAGCTTCCAGCGTTTCCAAGGTAAATTCATACAAATTCGATTCGTCCGTTTTTAAATGCATTAAGCCTCCTTTTTGCAATATTTTGCGATACTCGTTCAAAAATAAAGGAGCGGTCAATCGCCGATTAGCTTTGCTATTGCGCAAAAAAGGGTCGGGAAAGGTAATCCAGATTTCGCTCACTTCTTCCGGTGCAAAAAAGTAAGCGATTCGCTCAATGCGCGTGCGTAAGAATGCTACATTGGGCAAACCTGCGGTTAATGCCATTTTTGCGCCTTTCCAAATGCGCGCACCCTTCACATCCACGCCAATGAAATTCCGCTCTGGGTACATATTTGCCAATCCAATGGAATACTCGCCTCTGCCACACGCCAATTCCAACGTGATAGGATGGTCATTTTGAAAATGGTGTGCTGCCCATTTGCCCCGCAAATCTATTGGTTCTTGGTCGCTGTTCGTCAGTTGAGGTTGCCCTGCGTCGAAACTTTCATACACATTCGGGAAGGCAAGTAACTCAGCGAATTTCAATAATTTATTTCTTCTACTCATATTTTAATAGTTGGCAGTAGGAGGTAGGCAGTTTTCCACGTAGCAAGGGTACTATCTACTGCTCACTGCAAACTGCTTACTTCAAAAGTTCCTGCATTTTTCGGTTGTAAATATCGTAAAAGAGTAGATTATTATGGCTGCCGCCGGGTACTGTTATAAATTCATCTTGTGGTTTGAGCCATTTTTTGAGTCGAATAGCACATCTGTATGGCACGATCCAATCATTTGTACCTTGAAAAATATAAACTGGACAGTCCGTTTGCTGTAAATAATGATGATTGTAAAAGTTATATTTAAAGAAAAATAATTGCGGTAAAAAAGGATAATAGCAATAAAATAAATGACGCATACTGTAAAAAGGCGTTTCCAAAATAAGCATTTTCACTTTGCTTTCGACGGCGACGCGACTGGCAAATGCCGAACCCAAAGAGCGTCCAAACAACACAATTTTATCTTCATTATATAATTGCTTTACATATTCAAAAACAGCGAGTGCATCTTCGTACATCAAGAATTCATTTCGTTTTCCCGTGCTTTTGCCATAACCCCGATAATCATATACAAAATAATCATATCCTAATCTTTCAAAATAATGGTGCAAATGCCCCCAACGTGCCAAACTACCGGCATTGCCATGAAAAAAAAGAACAACTCCTTTAGCAGCATTGCGTTTAAACCAAAGGGCATTCAATCTGCCACCATCTGTGGTCTCTATAAAAATTTCAACGGCTTCTTTTTCAAACTGATAAGTGTGCGATGAATGCAATTTTTTAGGTCGAAATATAAAATAATCTTGTAGACAAAACGTCAGTAAATTGCCTGATAACCAAAGCAATACGAGCGTCACAATGAGGTAGAATACGACAGCTGGAACCACAAACACGAATTAACGTTTCTTTAAAACTGTAAACTAAACAACATTTTGAATCTTTAGTAAATTATATTTCTTTTAGCACTCCCAAAAATCCCGTTTTCCCGTTAATATACTTACTTTTAGTTGCGAGCTTACAAAAAAATCATTTATGAAAAATAGAATTTGCTTATTGCTGTTTTGGCTGCCACTTTGGCTATCTGCCCAAACGATTACCGTTTCAGAAGATTTGGTGCTTAAAAATGATGTTTCCTACGAGATTATTGGCGAACTCAAAGGGCGCGTCTTGCTTTTTCGCGATAAAGTTACCGCATTTGAAGTGCAAGCGTTTGACCCAAATATGCGCATGGTGTGGGACAAAGAATTGGACTTGGACAAAAAGTCGCCCAAACCATTGGGGATTGTTTCCACCAGAGAGGATTTTACCATTTTGTATCGCCATCGTGCGAAAAATCACTTGGTGTTGAGTGCTAAAAAGTATGATGCAGCCGCCAATCTCCGCGATACGGCTACCATCAAAGATTTTGGTTTTCTGTTTATTACTCCAAATATGGAAGTGGTCAAGTCAGAAGATAAGACTAAAATGCTGATATACTACGTGGAAAACCAGCAGGTTTTTCGGGCAATGTCTTTTGATGTGACTACAATGAAAGTGCTGTGGGATAAAAGTTTTTCGCCAGAGGAGATGAGTTTTTGGGAAGAATTCGGACAAGTACTGGTAGACAATGAAGGTACGATGCGCGTGATTTTGGAAAAAAATAAATTGCGATTGCATCACTACGAAATCTATGAATTGGGTGCACAAAACGACCAACCGAGAATTTTCAATGTGGGTTTGGAAGGTAAAAATACGTATGATGCTTCTTTTGCTTATGATAATATGAATAAGATTATCGTGGCAGCCGGTTTGTATTCAGAAAAAAACTTGGAACGCGCAACGGGCTATTTTTATATGCGTTTTTCACCAGATAATTCGGATGCGTACTTGCTTACGTTTGAGCCATTCGATGATGAATTTGTAACGAATCTGATGGGAAAAAATGTAGAAAAAAATCGCGGCATCACCGAAACGACTATCCAGCAGGTGGTGCTACGCAGGGATGGCGGTGCGCTAATGATAGCCGAACGCAACCGGCAGTTGGAGCGACGTATGGGCGGCACCAATCGCGTTTTCTTCGATGGAGGCGTTCGTTATATTGTGGATTATTACTATGATGATATGTTTGTGGTCTCGTTTCATCCCGATGGAAAAACACACTGGAAAACAATTTTACACAAAAAACAATATTCACAGGACGATAACGGAATGTATTCTTCTTTCTTTCTGTTTAAAACGCCTACCAATTTGCGGTTGCTATTCAATGATGAGATTCGACCCGAAAACACGGTGAGTGAATATGTGGTAAATGGTTTAGGTGGTTTTGAGCGCAAAAGTCTATTGAGTACAGAAAATTTGGAGCTAAAATTGCGATTCCGCGATGCCCTCCAAGTAAGCGGCGATCAATTAATCGTACCCAGCGAGCGACGCAATCGGCTTAAATTGGTGAAATTACAATATCAGTAAGTTTTGGAAAGATGTGGCACATTTTAGAAATGCGCCACATCTAATCAATATAATTGTATTTTCGCGCCGTTAAATTATTTAAATAGCGAAAAAATGGAACTCCATCACCTGAAAACCCTCATCGAACAAGCTTGGGAAGACCGCACCCAATTAGAAAACACCTCGGCTCGAGAAGCAATAGAAAAAGTCGTGTCCTTGCTGGATACTGGCGAATTGCGTGTAGCCGAACCCGTGGGAGATGACACTTGGAAAGTGAATGAATGGGTAAAAAAAGCAGTAGTCCTCTATTTTCCTTTGCGGCAAATGGAAACGATTGAAGTCGGTCCGTTTGAATTTCACGACAAAATTCCACTCAAGCGCGGGTATGCAAACATGGGCGTACGTGTCGTGCCACACGCCATCGCCCGGTACGGCTCTTTTCTGGAACGCGGCGTTATTCTCATGCCCAGCTATGTGAACATTGGCGCGTGGGTGGGTAGTGGTACAATGGTGGATACGTGGGCGACCGTTGGTTCTTGCGCACAAATTGGCAGAAATGTACATCTTAGCGGTGGGGTAGGTATTGGAGGCGTTTTAGAACCTTTACAAGCTGCTCCGACCATTATTGAAGACGAGTGTTTTATTGGTTCTCGTTGCATTGTAGTGGAAGGCGTGCGCGTAGAGCGAGAAGCAGTTTTGGGTGCAAATGTGGTGTTGACTCAATCCACTCATATTATAGATGTGACTGGCGCTGAACCGGTTATATACAAAGGGCGTGTACCAGCGCGTTCGGTCGTAGTGCCGGGTACGTATACGAAAAAGTTTCCTGCTGGCGATTATCAAGTGGCTTGCGCACTCATCATCGGAACCCGCAAAGAGAGTACCGACAAAAAAGTCTCGCTCAATAATGTGCTGCGGGATTATAGCGTGGCGGTGTAGCTATGGTGTATCGGCAAATTAGCACAACTTGTCCCGCGCGGCGGGATTTACATATTAGCAAATCTTCTTACGTGAATTGGCTCAAAAAATTATTCGCTGCTGACAACGTTGAACCGGATCAAATGAAATACCTCATTGTAGGACTCGGAAATATGGGCGCTGACTATGACCACACGCGCCATAACATCGGTTTTGAAGTGGTGGACGCACTCGCAAAGGCATTTGAAATTGAATTTAAAAATGATCATTTAGGCGATGTTGCAGAATTCAAACACAAAGGACGCACTTTTGTCTTGTTAAAACCCTCCACGTTTATGAATCGCAGCGGCAAGGCAGTTCGCTATTGGCAACAAAAATTGAAAATCCAGCCGGAAAATTTATTGATTGTACTTGATGATTTGAACCTGCCTTTCGGCAAACAACGCTTGCGCAGCAAAGGTAATGACGGCGGTCACAATGGCTTGAAAGATATTGACGCGATTTTAGGAAATAATAATTATGCTCGCTTGCGACTCGGTATCGGCAACGAATTCAAGGAAGGACGACAGGTAGATTACGTCTTAGGCGAATGGAACAAAGAAGAAGCCGAGCAATTGCCCGATATTTTAAAATACGCCAGCGATACCATCAAAAGTTTTGGAACGATTGGCTTGGAACGAACGATGAATGAATTTAATAAAAAGTGAAAAGTGATTAGGGACAGGTGATTGGTTATTCGGGATTGGTGAGCAAGGTGTGAATTACATTGGAAAGTTTTTGTTGCGAATAACTTTGCTGCAAACCCTTGAAATTTTTCACTTTTGCTAATGCCTCTTCTAAATCCAAATGCTGCTGATTTTGACAATAAAAAATACCTTGTTCTAAAAATCGCGCTGCCAGATACTCCTGCTCCGTCTGTCCGGGCGTAGGAATTAAAATCGCCTTTTTTCCCAGCATCGCCAAATCCATTATACTGCTATAACCCGACCGACAAATAACAACTCCCGAAGCAGCCATCGCTTCATTCAACTCCTCCGAATTCAAAAAAGAAATAATTTCTACATGCTCTTGGTCTCTCAGTCTCTTAGTTTCTCCTTCCGGTTTTCCCTGCACAATTAAAAAACGATAAAATAATTGAACGACTTGTTCCAAAATTACTTCTTCCAAATACGTCCGCTGCGGCTCCGGTCCCGATAAAACAATAATTGCATCCCACCTTTTCTCTCGAATTAGCGGTTTCATTCGACTTAAAATACCAATAAATTTCACATTTGATAAATTCGTCGGATGCACCAGTTCACCTGCCAAACTATTTTCACCTGTTACATCCGGTATCCAACATTCATCAAATCGTCGGATAAAAAAGTGATTACAAAATTGGATGATAGATTGCAAAAGAAGATTTGGTATGCGAATATGGAGCTGGTGCGTTACAAAAATACATTTCGCCTTACGACTAAAGCACCCGTAGCGATTATCGGAGATAACAATGTCTATTTTATATTCTTGAATCAATTTTTGCAATTGCCAATGCTCGTTCCAAATCGTCCAAATAATCTTTGGCAACTGGATGCCCATATTCCAAATCATACTACCATTGCGATAGCGAATGTCGTATGCTGGCAACTTTTGTAAAACTACAGACGGGAATTCTTTTTGCAATAAATTATAAGCGGCTCCATTTGTAGCGATTATAACACTTACCTGCTGTTTCAATAGTTCATTGATCATAGGAATACACCGGGTCGCGTGCCCCAATCCCCAATCCAGCGGCGCTACTAAAACTCGCTTTGACATCAAATTGTCGATTAGAAAAACCTATATTTGTTAAAAACTAATTCCAATATGAAGAAAATAAACGGAAGGCAAGTGCTTTTTTTTCTTGTGAGTTTGCTGATTTTAATTTTTTTAGAAAGCTGTAAGACGGGCTGTGGCTGCCCCATGCACTGAAAAAATTTAAAATTTGGAAGTTTGTTGGTTTGGAAGTTCGCTTTTTACGAGCGTCCCAAACCTCCAAACTCCCGAATTATTATCCTAAGCGAATTTCATCGTCGTTTTCATCAAAAAACTTGTAGCCTGTGAGCGGAAAATCGCCATTTGGCTGCACGCGCACCCACTTTCGGTGCTGCAGATACCAGCGCATTTGCTTGCTCGGAAAGCCTTTTTTCAGATACGCTTCTATGTAAGGATGCACTTGCAATTTTATCTTCGCTTTTATGCGCGATTGTAGAATGAACGTCAGGTCGCGTTCGATATCATCCATTAGCAGGATAGACGCATTTATTTTGCCAGTGCCGTTGCACGTTGGACACACCTCTGCGGTGTTAATTTTTACTTCCGGGCGTACCCGTTGTCGCGTGATTTGCATCAACCCAAACTTACTCAAGGGTAGAATTGTGTGCTGGGCACGGTCTTTGCGCATGTGTTCCTTCATCGCCGTCATGAGTTCCTTGCGATGCTCCAGGTTTTTCATGTCAATAAAGTCCACGATAATAATGCCGCCAATGTCCCGTAAGCGCAACTGCCGAGCGATTTCTTCTGCTGCTTCCAGATTGACCTTCAAAACCGCTTCTTCCTGACTGCTACTGCTCATTTTATGCCCGCTATTCACGTCAATGACGTGCATCGCCTCGGTACTTTCGATTACGACATAAGCGCCGCTGGGCATTGTAGCCGTTTTACCAAAAGAAGATTTGATTTGTCGGATTACACCATGTGCCTCAAAAATGGGTTTAGCATTCTTATGCATCGTGAGAATTTTTACCTGATCCGGTGAGATGGATTCGAGGTAATGCTTGATGTTGGTGTACATCTGCTTGTCATTCACCACAATACGGTTGAACGAGTCACTCAGCAAATCGCGCAAGATACTGGACGTTTTATCCAATTCGCTCATCAATTTGAGCGGTGCGTTCGCTTTAGGCAGTTGATTATAAATTTCCTCCCATTTGGAAGTCATAATCGAAAGCTCCTCGTGCAAATCTGCTACTTTTTTTCCTTCCGCAGCGGTGCGCACGATGACCCCAAAGTTCTTTGGCTTTATACTTTCTACCAGACTTTGCAAGCGTTTCCGCTCTTCCGCATTGGCTATTTTTTTAGAAACTGCCACCACATCGTTGAATGGCGTAAGTACCAAATAACGTCCGGGAATCGTGATTTCACAACTCAAGCGAGGACCTTTCGTCGAAATAGGCTCCTTGAGAATTTGTACCAGCAAGTGCTCGCGCTTGCCTAACACTTGGTCTATTTTACCGGTTTTAATAATCTCCGGCTCCAGCTTGAAATTGTCTAATTTGAAGGTGGTGATACTGCCCGTTATCGAATTATTGGTATATTTTACCAACGAACGCAGCTTCGGACCCAAGTCCGTGTAGTGTAAGAAAGCATCTTTTTTGTGCCCAATGTCTACGAATGCAGCATTGAGTCCCGGCATCAGTCGCTTGATTCTACCCAAAAAAATATCGCCAACGGAGAAATTATTGTTGGTTTTTTGATAATGAAGTTCAACCAATTTTGAATCTTCTAACAGGGCAATCTCGACATCCGTAGGGGTCGCGTTGATAATCAATTCTTTTTCCACAAAATAATCGTTTGACACGACACTGGGATAAATAGAAACACAAGGCATCTTGAAAAATAGCAAGTACCGCTCTAAGGGGCGCAATGCCACCATAAATGCTTTCCGAATAGCACTTTTCAAAACAGAGAGTAGGAAGAATACAGCAGCAGGATGCGGTGGTTTCTCTTAAAATACTGGGTTTGCAGGACGCTATTTGTCCTTATCTACTGAGGTGCCGAAAGAGATGATGCTCACAATAGAATGAATGCTATCTGATTGTAAGCATCGTACTAAGATTCGGTAAAGGGTGTTTAGTCTTTAATCTGCTATCTATAGGTCCGTTTAAAAGTAGGGCAGCGTTAGTAAAAACATTTGATTGAAAAATAGTATATAAAATTGTAAAACGACTCTACTAACGCCGCTTACCGAGGTTTGTCAACTGTATCCTTTTTCTCTTACTGTTACAAAATGGTATGCCCATACACTCCTAGTCATCCCAGTGTCGGGCTGTATTTAGTTATCTGTTCTTTTTCTTATGACGATTTTTACGAAGTCTCTTTTTGCGTTTGTGTGTCGCAATCTTATGTCGTTTCCGTTTTTTCCCGCAAGGCATAATCTATTTCTTTTTTAGAATGACTAAAATTTATTTTATCAATTATTGATGGTCGCTGTTTTACAACGTTGGGTAAATGGCTCTGCTTTTTCCGTTTCTCCCAGTTGTTCGTACACTTGTGCCAGCATACACACGGTATTCATATTATCTGGCTCCAATGTTGTAGCTCGTTCCAATCGCTCTTTTGCGCGATCCCACTGATTGGTTTTCATCGCCAGCCGAGCCAAATTATTCAATATCAATACGTTATCCGGCTGTTGTTGGTTCAATTCCCGCAGCATCAAAATACCTTTCATCGGTTCGTCCTGCGGCGGCGCATCCGTGTATACCAACGCCAGATTGACTCGATGCGTCGTATTATTCGGATTGACAGAAATGGCATTTTCAAACGCTTTTACTGCCCGATTTACGCAGTAGCTGCGCACTTGTTCTTCTTGTGTATTTTGCAAACAAATCGCATACGTCGTGCCTGTGACAGACCAGCTCTGCTCATCATTCAATAGTTCGGCTACTTGCTGGGCATACGTACCCGCGATAGCCGGTTCACCATTGGAATACCATTTGCCAGACAGTTGCTTGAGCGCTTCCACTCTCGCCGTATCGGTTGTGGCAGTTTCTACTGCTCGCTCTAAATCGGTAATCTCGCTTGACTTTGCAACATCCAACTTCGCCTGTGCCGTTTGCAATAAACTATTCAAATCGGTACTTTCCGCTGTCATAGCCCTCGTCGTTTCAAGGGCTTGCATTTTTTTGGGTTTGGTATCGCATCCAAAATAGAGTACAAAAAACAACGCTATAGTCGCGCCAGTTACTATCCACTGCAGTCTGTTCATGAATACGACCTTTTATCTACCCTTCCAAATTATTAATGCAATATGTATAATTCCTTTTCAGGCTTTATCTAACATTTAACACTAAAAATTCAAAATAGATGTTAATCGTCTTCGCCTTCATCTATCGGCATCGAAGTGACGTTGTCTTTCACTTGCTCTACAAATACTTTTGCAGGCTTGAACGACGGAATGAAGTGTTCTGGGATTTCGATAGCCACATTTTTCTTGATGTGCCGACCAATTTTTTTCGCTCTTTTTTTGATTACAAAGCTGCCAAAACCTCTAATGTATACGTTTTCACTCTGCGACAGAGAATTCTTCACTTCCTTAAAGAATGTTTCCAGCGTCACCAATACGTCCACTTTTGGTACTCCAGTCTTTTCGGAAATTGCTGTAACTAAATCAGCTTTTCTCATCTTATTTATTGGTTTATAATGAGTTATAAAACTTTTTCTGACTTGCTCCCACAAGCGAGTGGCAAATTTCGGAATTTTATTGATTTCTCAAAAAGAAAAAACCTTTTTATTTCTTTTTTTTCCTTTAATACTCAATTGGTTATGAAATAGGGGATTCGTTATTGGTAATTAGTGATTTGGGAACTGGGATTCGTTCCGCTGTGTCTCTTCTCCCAGTCATTGCTTCTCTAAGTCATAACTTATTGTCTATATTTGCGTGATTTCAAAAGATCCCTCACCAAAAACAAGTATGCTATGCTTTTATCAATGACCGGATACGGTCGTGCCACTACGAATTACAAAGATAAAGTAATCACGGTAGAAATACGCTCGCTCAACAGCAAGTTTACCGATATGCGTTTGAAAATGCCCCAGAATTTCAAAGAAAAAGAAACGGAATTGCGCCGTATCATCATGGAACGCGCGGAACGTGGCAAAATCGAAGTCTCTATTGATGTAAAATCGCATCAGGGCGGCGATGAATATGGGCTGAATGTTCCTTTATTTAAGAAGTATTATAAGGAGTTGAGCAAACTGGCAGATGAATTGGGTGCGCCAAAAGGCGATTTGATACCAGCAATTCTGAGAATTCCCAATGTGGTGGCGACCGAGGCGGATGAAATCGAAGAGGAAGAATGGGAAAATGTGATGAAAACGGTGCATAGTGCGGTGGGTAGTTTTGAAAAATTTCGGGCATCGGAAGGGCAGGCGATGGAAGACGATATGCGTGCGCGCGTAAAAATTATACGAGAACACCTCAGCCAACTCAATCCGTACGAAGATGAACGAGTTACACGGCTACGCTTGCGTCTGAGTCAAAATCTGGAAGAGTATCTGAGCAAAGAGAAAATAGACGAAAATCGCTTTGAACAAGAAATTATATTCTACCTCGAAAAAATGGATGTGACGGAAGAAAAAGTACGTTTGGAACAGCATTGTATTTACTTCGCAGAAGAGATGGACAAAAATTATTCGCAAAAAGGACGCAAACTCAGCTTCATCAGTCAGGAAATGGGTCGGGAAATAAATACACTTGGCGCAAAAGCCTATTCTTCTGATATTCAGAAATTGGTGGTCATCATGAAAGACGAGTTGGAAAAAATCAAGGAACAAATCGCAAATTTGGTATAAGTGCTGAAGCACATTTATTTTTAACCGCAGAGGCGGAGAGCGCGCAGAGCGCATACCTACTGGCTTTGCGGAATTTTTTGAGAGAAATGCGTATAGAGAAATGCGTCTTTTACTTATCTTGATTGATTATAACCGCCAACCGCATACTGATAATATGAGTAAGCTGATCATTCTCACTGCTCCTTCCGGTGCCGGCAAAACCACCATTGCACGGCATTTATTGGCTACGTTTGATAATTTGGCTTTCTCGGTTTCTGCTACTACTCGCGCCAAACGTGCGCATGAGGTAGAAGGGCAGGATTATTATTTTATAACACCCGCAGAGTTTCGACAACGCATCGCGCAAGGTGCTTTTTTAGAATGGGAAGAAGTGTACGAAAATCAATTTTATGGTACGCTCAAAGGTGAACTGGAACGCCTTTGGGCTGCGGATAAACACATCGTTTTTGATGTGGATGTGCATGGAGCCATAGATATCAAGCGACAATATTCGCAGCTTACGCTCGCTATTTTTATAAAACCGCCTTCGCCGGAAATTTTGTTTGAACGCCTTCGGCAACGCAAGACAGAAAGCGAAGAAAGTCTGCAAAAACGCATTGCCCGAGCAGTAGAAGAATTAAAGTATGAGAACAATTTTGATATTGTGCTCGTTAATGATAACTTGGAGGATGCTTTGAACCGTACAACCGACATCGTCCGTCAATTTATTAATACTTGAGCTATGGAAGCGATTATTACCAAAGGAATCAAGGTGAGTGTAGAGACGTTCTACCAGCCTGCCTACTCCCGTCCGCTGGAGATGAAATATATTTTTTCCTATCATATCATTATTGAAAACCTGAGCGACGAGACCGTTCAACTCTTGCGCCGCCATTGGTTTATTTATGATTCGAATGGCGTGATTCGAGAAATAGAAGGCGAAGGAGTCATTGGAAAGCAGCCTGTTCTTGCGCCCGGCGAGACGCATCAGTATGCTTCTTGGAGTCCACTGACCACCGAAATGGGCAAAATGTATGGTACGTATTTATTTCAGCGTCAAGAAGATAAGGAGCAATTTGAAGTTAATATTCCAGAATTTCATTTGTTGGCACCGTTTAAGTTGAATTAGTCACCAAAGCAGGGATTGGTTATTTGTGATTTGGCACTCATTTCTTGGCACTTTTTACAGCACTCACAGCATTCATCTTAACCGCAGAGACGCAGAGAACGCAAAGCCCTTGTTGCATTATTTTAACCAATGAGGGTGCAAAGTTTGTGATAAATCACATTCATCAAAAAAATCATGTAAATCACAGTTCAGACAGTTGCGCAATACATTTCAACTCAATCGCAATTGGTGTTGGTAGCGCAGTAACGCCCACTGTCGTCCGACACGGCTGATTTTCTTTGAAATATTCGGCATAGATTCGATTATACGTTTGAAAATCGCGCTCCATATTCACCAGAAAAACCGTCACGTCCACTAAATCTTCCCATTTTGCGCCACTTGCTTCCAGCACCGTTTTTACATTTTTAAATACAGAATGACACTGCGCTTCAAAATCAAATTTTAAAAAATGACCAACCGAATTGCGTTTCAACCCGGGTACTTCATTCGTGGCTGGGTCGCGCGGACCAATGCCTGATAAAAAAAGCAAATTGCCTACGCGCCGTGCGTGTGGATACGCTCCGACTGGAGTTGGAGCTTGATTGGTGATGATTGTTTCGGGCATAGCTTGATGTTTAGTCTTCTGTAGATTTTATTATGAAATCTATGTATGACCAAGTAATGAGCGAAAACTTTGCGCCTTTGCGTCTTTGCGTGAAAAAAGCTGCGGGAGAAAAATCTACCCCTCAAATTTCAAATCCTTCACCATCAATTGCACCGTCGTCTGCTGATTCCAATTATTCGCTTCTAAATTAAAACAAATATCAAACGGACGGCGAAAACTCATATTCGCATATTCATCTCCTCGTCCAAATGCAATGCCAGAAAACGCAGCAGAACCCGACTGCCCAATAGCAAGCCGCAAGTGATTGCCCTTCAGCACACGAGAGTAACCCGTATCCTGCACACCCCGCGCTACGAAAACCGGATTTGGATTGCCCGGGCCAAAGGGTGCAAACTGCCGCAAGATTGTCCAAAAATTTGGGGTCAAATCTGTCAGAGGCAATTCACAAGCTACTTCAATTTCTGGCGTAAAAATTGCTGGATTTGCCAACGTATCTACGACTGCTTCAAAACGCTCTTGAAAAAACAACAAATTTTCTGGATATAATGATAAGCCCGCCGCGTGGGTATGACCGCCAAATGTAATCAACAAATCTTTACACATCCCAATTGCCTCATGAATATCAAATCCTTGGATAGAACGCGCCGAACCGACAATTTTACCTTCGGATTCCGTGAGAATAATGGTAGGACGATGAAATTCTTCCACCATGCGCGACGCGACAATGCCGACTACACCCTTGTGCCAGTGCGGTTGATAGAGTACAATACTTTTACGGCTTTCGCAAAATGGGTCACTCAAAAATAAGTCCCGCGCTTCTTTCGCAATCCGCTGGTCAAACTCTTTTCGCAAATTATTCCGATGTTCGAGTACCCGCCCGTAATCGTAAGCTACACTCGCTGCTTGCGAGAGCATCATGCGCACCGCTTGCTGAGCATCCGCGAGACGACCGGCAGCATTTATAAGCGGTCCCAATCCGAACACAATATCGCTAATCGTCAATGGACGTTGTCGTTTACTCAATTCTATCAATGCCTTCAAACCCGGGCGCTGCGTCCGATTTAACTGTTGCAATCCAAACCACGCCAACGTTCTATTTTCATCCACAATCGGCACGATATCACACGCGATGCTCGTTACCAATAAATCGGTCAACTCCATCAATTCTTCTTCTTTTAAACCATGCCTTTGCACATACGCTTGCGCCAATTTAAAAGCAACGCCACAACCACTCAATTCTTTAAATGGATAAGTACAATCAACTTGTTTTGGATTTAAAATCGCAACTGCCGCTGGCAATATCGCTTCCGGTAAATGGTGGTCACAAATGATGACATCTATGCCTAATTGATTAGCACGTTTCACTTGTTCCACTGCCGTAATCCCACAATCCATGACAATAATCAAATCTACTTTATGCTCATGCGCGTACCAAATGCCCTCCATCGAAACGCCGTAGCCTTCTTTATAACGGTCGGGAATATAGTAATCTAATTTTTTATGTTTTTTTTCTAAAAAACTATACAGAAGCGCGATAGAAGTCGTTCCATCTACATCATAATCGCCATACAGCAAAATATTTTCTTCCTTTTCAATCGCACTCGACAAACGTGCTACGGCTTTTTGCATATCCTTTAATAGAAAAGGGTCGTGCAGATGGCTCCACTCCGGGCGGAAAAAGCGTTTCGCCTCATCGAAAGTTGTAACGCCACGTTGTGCCAATAAGCGACAGAAATGAGGATGAATGCCCAGCGATTCCTGCAAGTGCTGCACGGTTGATTCGACAGTTTCGATTAGATTCCACTGCTTTTGCGTGGAAAGTGTTTTTGTTGTTGTGGACAGCATTTTTTAAAACATTTAAAATTTACAACTGTTTGCGGTTAAAACAAAGGGTTTGGTAGAATTTTTCGCATCTATAGTTGGACGAAATGTAGGTTTGCCCAAGTAACACTTTTATAATAAATTTTTTTCCAAATGTTAAAACATCTTACAACCTTTCTTTTTTTGTTGACCAACTTCTTCCTGCACGCCCAGCAATTCACGGTGAGCGGCAAGCTCTCCGAAGCCGGCAATGGCGAAACCCTTATCGGAGCTACGATTAGCGCACCGAAACTAAAGGCAGGAACACAAACCAACGATTACGGATTTTACTCGCTCTCGCTACCCGCGCAGGATTCTATTACCTTGGAATTCAGCTATGTAGGATTTCAACCGCAACGCCGAACGATTTTTCTGACCAGCAATTTAAAGATAGATATTCAACTTGACAATGGGGTAGAATTGGCGGAAGTAGAAGTGACGGCGACCTCTTTTGAAGAACGCCTGAATTCCACCGAAATGAGCGTGGAGCAGATCACCGCCCGACAAGTAAAAGCATTGCCAACGGTCTTAGGCGAAACGGATATTTTAAAAATATTGCAACTCAAACCTGGTATGCCTTCTGGCTCCGAGGGTACGACGGGTTTGTTTGTACGTGGCGGCGGCAGCGACCAGAACTTGATTATTTTGGACGAAGCAATTGTATATAATCCGAATCACTTATTTGGGTTTTTTAGCACATTTAATACCGACGCAGTCAAGGATTTAAAACTATACAAAGCTGGTTTTCCGGCGCAATTCGGCGGTCGTTTATCTTCTGTAATTGATGTAAAATTAAAAGACGGCAATAGCAAAAAATTTGCGGGTACGGGCGGCATTGGCTTGATTTCTTCGCGCTTGACGCTGGAAGGTCCAATTCAAAAAGACAAATCTTCGTTTATCGTGTCGGGTCGGCGCACGTATGTGGACGTGTTTACGCGCGCTGTGAATAGAGCAAATGAAGGAAATGAAGATGCGAATCCAATTCCGAATTATTATTTTTACGATTTAAATACCAAAATCAATTTCACGCTGGGCGAGAAAGACCGCCTTTACTTGAGTGGCTACTTCGGGCGTGACAAGTTTGGGTTTGAAGGCGATTTTTTTAATTTCAATTTTGATTGGGGCAATGCGACGGGTACCGTGCGCTGGAATCACGTTTTCAATCCTAAATTATTTTCCAATACAACTTTTACTTATTCCGATTATAAATACAACATTGTCAACGAGTTAACGGGGTTTTCGTTTCGCTTGGGTTCCAATATTCAGGATGCCAATTTGAAAACGGATTTTTATTATGCGATTAATCCGAAACATTCGATTCGCTTTGGCGCGAGTGCGACGCAACACAAATTCACAGTCGGACGCTTGAAAGCAGGCAGCGATGATGGCGTGGTGAATTTTGCTGCTGGGCAGGATTTTGACGGCACGGAACTCGGCGTTTATGTGTCGGATGATTATAAATTCTCTGATAAATTTGAAATCAATACCGGCTTACGCTTGAGCGGTTTTGCTAATGATGGCGAATTATATACTGGCTTGGAACCGCGTTTAGCCGTTCGTTACAGCCCGAACGCGCGTCATTCTTTTAAAGCAAGTTACGCTCGAATGTATCAGTATTTGCACCTCGTCGCCAACGCAGGTGTGGCGCTTCCGACGGACGTTTGGTATCCTTCCACCAAGCGCGTGAAGCCGCAAAGTTCGCATCAAGTGGCACTCGGTTGGTCATTTTTATTGAAGCCCAATTTGCTGTTGAATGTAGAAACGTATTATAAAGATTTGTCGAACCAATTGGAATTTGTAGATGGTGCAGAAATTTTTGCGAATGATGAATTAGAAAATGAATTTGCAATTGGACGCGGCGATGGCGCAGGTTTTGAAGTTAGTATTGAAAAAGAGGAAGGAAAATTGACAGGCTGGATTGGCTACACTTTAGCGTACATCCGGCGCGGCGAGTTTGAAACGCTGGATGCGAACGCGCAATTTGCACAAAAAGATTATTTCTCTCCCATTTATGACCGGCGGCACAACATCTCCGTGGTGGCTACTTATGAAATCAATCGGCGGCTCACGGCTTCTCTCATTTGGGTATACGGTTCTGGCGACTTGCGCTGGCTACCTACCGGACGTTTTACGTTTCAAGATATGTATGGTGCTACATTTGAGGCGGTTATCCCACATTACGAAGACCGCAACACGTATCGTTTGCCAGCTTATCATCGTTTAGACTTGGGCTTGGTCTGGCGTTTCTTTCCAAAATGGGGAGAGAGTGACCTGACCTTCAACATCATTAATGCATACGACCGCCGCAATACCTTTTTCATTTATTTCGAGCCAGAATTTGCAGACGATACAGATGATAACGGTAATGCAATTCGATTGCCGACGCGCATTGCCGCTAAACAAGTGTCGCTCTTTCCGATTTTGCCTTCTATTACTTGGAATTTTAAATTTTAAGAAAAAGATACTGAGATATTTTGCTGTGCGATATTAAGATATTTTTTTTCGCTATGCGCTTGTTCTTTTTAGAATATTCTTTATTCGGCTTGTAATATTAAAAAATATCGCACAAAGGGCAAATATCATAATATCGCGCAGTGAATTCAAAACATTTAAAAATTCAATTATGAAAAATATACTTTTCTTTATTCTTTTAATAATTGCTACCGCTTGTAATTTAGAAAAAGAAATTGATATTGACCTGCCAGATTATGAGAGCCGTCCGGTGGTGGAATGCTACCTGGAGCCGGGACAGCCTTTTGCTTTATTGCTGTCGCGCAGTGCCGCTTATTTTGACACGTTTCCAACATTGGACGCTAATTTTTTAGCAAAGACGCTTATCAGCGATGCCGATGTGACGATTACACACAATGGAAAAACCTATAAATTAAAAAATACTTTAATTATTAACTCCTTCACAGGCAAAGTATTCAATTATTATTTGCTCGACTTTGTTCCAGAGAATTATGATGCCAATTTTGAGTTAAAAATTACCCTTGCTGACGGCAGAACGATTGAAGCGACGACTCGTATTTTACCTGTTGTGCCCATTGATAGCTTGGTGGTAGAATTTGAAGAAGACGACACACTCGCTCGCATACTTACCTACGTAACCGACGCACCCACACAAGCCAATTTTTACCGTCGGATGCTGCACAACACCACTTTAGATAGCATTCCAGAACAAGATTTTTTCTTGGATGACCGTCTTATAAAAAGCGAGGTAGTTGTATTTGGCACCGGCTATGACTATGCAGTAGGCGACACAGTCATCAACACCATTATCCACATTGAAAAAGCATATTATAATTTTTTAGAAAGTGTATTCAATGCCCGTGACTCTAATGGTAATCCATTTGGACAGCCGAATCCAATTGCATCCAACCTGCGCGGCACGGCCGATGCGCTGGGTATTTTTACTTTTTTGAGTTATGATAGAAAGACGACGATAATAGAGAAGTAGCGGGAATAATACTAATTTAGAAGTTAGATGCCAGATACCAGATGCCAGACCGCACTGAAAAGACAAGGAGTTATTTGAACCTGTATACGTCTTTATATATTGGAAATGGTATATAGTAGAGGGTAAATGGAAGAGTGGATTCTGAAAATTCTGATTTAAACAAGAAAGCCGGACGACCAAAGTGGTCATCCGGCTATCTACGGCATAATTCGGAGTAAAAAAATTAGTTATTACCGCCGTTGCTGCCTGCAGCTTTCATAATTTCGCCCAGTTTAGGGTCTGGAGCGATTACGGTACGACGATTTTGATTGCGACCAGCGGCAGTAGTGTTGTCGGCAGCAGGCACGGTATCGCCTCTACCTACAGCAGCTACTTGATTAGAAGCTACACCTCTTTTCAACAGTTCACGTACGACGCTCATCGCACGATCCACGCTCAAGTTCCAGTTGTCATAGCCTGCGCCACGTGGGTATTTTTGAGCATCCGTGTGACCTTCTACCAAAATACTCAAGTTCGGGTTGTTCTTTAGCGTTTGAGCCAATTCGCCAATTGCTTTGCGCTCGTCTCTGCTTAGTTTGGAAGAACCACTGGTGTAGTTCACCGGTGTAGCAGTCATGATGTACAATCTGCCGTCTCTGTCTTCCATCGTCAAGCCACTGCTTTGATAAGAAGAAAAGATGCCGTTGATGTCCATTTTAACTTTGTCCAATTCTGCCTGAGTCATGTTCAGCTTGTCTTGTACTTGCGTTACTTGACCTTTAGCTGCATCCAAATCCTTACGGATACCAGAGATTTCGTTATTCATTCTGGTTTTTTCCGTTTCCATGTTGGTTTTCATGGTCATGTTCTCATCCTGAAGTGTTTTCAAGGATGTTTGTGTTTCACCAAGTGCCTTGTCAGTGGCATCTTTGGAAGCCTGCAATTCATCAAATTTTTTCTTAGAAACACAGGAAGAAAAAGTACCAATAGCAAGACAGAAAATCAGTAAACCGATTATTTGACGCATGTTTGATTGATTTAATTAAAAAATATAATTTCTTTCGACTTATGCCTAATTAAAACAAATATTGCACCGAAGTTCACGGTGAGCCAAGCGTGTTTACACCTTTTATACAACGCAAAACAAGCCATATTTTCTCAATAATTCAAAGATAAATTCAAATAAATTGAGGCAATACCCCGTCAACGCAGTGTTTTGGTACGCATAGAACGATATTGACGGACAGAAGTGACAAGTAACCCGATAAAAAAAATTATTTTTGCCGTTGAAATTACTTTTTTAGAATTATAACAGTCTATAAGCGGATTTTTAAGAATGAATTACAATCTACAACAAGAAGACAAATTTAATTATATCGAAAGCAAAGGAGGAACCGAAACGCTCCTACTCTTGCACGGACTTTTTGGAGCGTTGAGCAATTTCCAAGGCATCATTGAGCATTTCTCCGACAAAATGAATGTGGTCGTACCGATGCTTCCTATTTTTGAAATGCCAATCCTTCAAGTTTCAGTGACTGGACTGGCAGACCACGTCGCGGATTTTGTAAAGTATAAAGGTTACGAGCGCGTACACGTACTCGGCAACTCTTTGGGCGGGCATATCGCCATCTTATACGCCTTGGCGTACCCGGAGCGCATTGCTTCTATCACGCTGACCGGAAGTTCTGGCTTATTTGAAAGCGCGATGGGCAGTACCTTTCCCAAACGCGGCGATTACGAGTTTATCAAAAAGAAGACGGAAGCGACGTTTTATCGTCCAGAAGTTTCTACAAAAGAATTGGTAGACGAAGTATTTGGTATTGTGAATGACCGCAACCGCGCCATTCGCATCATCGCCACATCCAAATCGGCAGTACGGCACAATTTGGGCGACAAGCTCCATACCATTACAGCACCTACACTGCTGCTCTGGGGTAAAGAAGACCAGATTACACCAGCATTTGTAGGTGAAAAATTTCACGAGCTTATTAAAAACTCAAAGTTAGTCTTGTTCGACGAGTGTGGACACGCACCCATGATGGAAAAACCAGCCGAATTCAATCAACATTTAGAAACTTTTCTGGAAGAAGTGATTCCCGAAATGGGAAATTGAGTACCGCGAAATCCCGTACCAAAGGTCGGGATCAGAACTTGTAAATTTTTACGCGACTCTTATTTCTCTGACAAAAATCTCTTTTGTCATAAAATGCCAATTTTTTTTTAATTTTCTGCTGCTTTTTATAATCAAATGTTCGTTATAATAGTTAAGTAATTAGTCAAAAACTGGTTCAAGTCTCTGGACTTGAACCCAATATCAAAGCGTCTCCTGACGCTTAACAACTTTTGTACCTGCTGTAATTTAAATATCAAAAATCATTTTTCAATAGCCTTTTATGAAGAACGTGTTTTTATTAGTCGCCGCTTTTGCGCTATATACCAGTTGCAATACCGCCAAGCAGACGACCGCTACCACCCCAACCCAAGTAGCAACTGCTTCCCCTTCAGCACCCATTGAAGAGCGAATGTTGGATACCATCACCGTGACACCGGACATGGTCGGAGACGAGTTTGCGTTGGACGAAGAAATGCTCATGGGCGAGGAGCAAGATA
The DNA here is from genome assembly GCA_964549655.1 of uncultured Saprospiraceae bacterium. Lineage (GTDB taxonomy): Bacteria > Bacteroidota > Bacteroidia > Chitinophagales > Saprospiraceae > JADJNW01. The sequence continues at coordinate 27,848 of CAZJXN010000007.1, read as the reverse complement.
CAACCCCTGCCATCTACAATCCAAGTGCCACGCGAACGCACGACTTAGTTCATACCAAATTGGATTTGCGTTTTGACTGGAAAAATGAGCAGGTTATCGGCAAAGCGACGTTGAAATTGAAGCCTTATTTTCATCCAAGCAATACGGTGACGCTGGACGCAAAGAGTTTTGAATTTAAAAAAGTAACCCTCGAAGGTAAAAATGAGCCTTTAAAATATACCTACGACAGCAGCCAGATTGTCATCAATTTAGGTCGCACTTATAAAAAAGGAGAAGAGTACAACCTCTATTTTGAATATGTAGCTTCGCCCAAAGCGAGCGGCGGCAGTGATGCCATTACTTCCAATCAAGGCTTATTTTTCATTGACCCGCGCAACGAAGACCCCGACAAGCCCAGCCAAATCTGGACACAAGGAGAGACGGAATGGAATTCCCGCTGGTTCCCCACTTTTGATAAACCCAACGAGCGCACCACGCAAGAAATTTATCTGACCGTGGAAGACAAATATGTAACACTTTCCAACGGCGTGTTGACTTCTTCTAAAAAAAATACGGACGGCACACGCACCGATTATTGGAAAATGGATCAGCCGCATGCGCCGTATTTATTTATGATTGCCGTGGGAGAGTTTGCAGTGGTGAAAGATAAGTGGCGTGATATTCCGCTCGAATACTACGTGGAACCTGCTTTTAAAGACCACGCGAAAGCGATTTTCGCGCGTACGCCAGAGATGTTGGAGTTTTTTTCTACCAAATTAGGCGTGAAATATCCCTGGAAAAAGTTTTCCCAAATCATCGTGCGCGACTACGTTTCAGGTGCCATGGAAAACACAACAGCAGTCGTATTTGGCGAATTTATACAAAAAACAACGCGAGAGCTGATTGACAACAATAACGACGGCATTGTAGCCCACGAGATGTTCCACCACTGGTTTGGCGATTACGTCACGACCGAAAGCTGGTCCAATTTAACCTTGAATGAAGGCTTCGCTAATTACAGTGAATACCTTTGGGCAGAACACAAATATGGCAAAGATCAAGCCGATTATGACCTTTTCAACACCACTAATGGCTACGTTTCTTCCACTCAGGGCGGTATGCACCCGCTTATCCATTTTGGGTATAATGAAAATGAAGAAATGTTTGATGCTACCAGTTACAACAAAGGCGGCGCGACCCTTCACATGTTGCGTAAGTACGTAGGCGAAGATGCTTTTTGGACGGCTCTGAATATTTATCTGACGGAGAATGCTTATCAATCAGTCGAAGCACACAACCTCCGTTTGGTATTTGAAAGAGTAACGGGCGAAGACCTCAACTGGTTTTGGAATCAATGGTATTTTGCATCAGGACATCCGATTTTGGATATTTCTTACGATTATGATGAAACAGCGAAAACGGCAAGCGTCACGGTGACTCAAAAGCAAGACGGACCAGGCGTTCCAAAGATTTTTCAAATACCAGTGACCGTTGATATTTACACCGCTTCCGGTCAGGTGCGCCATGAGAAGGTTTGGATGAAAGACCGTACGCAAACTTTCACGTTTGAAAATGTAGCACAAAAACCAGCACTCATCAATTTTGATGCCGACAAAGCCTTAGTGTCTGAATATGAGGATAATAAAACCGAAGAAGAACTGGTTTTTCAATATTACAACGCACCGACTTTTATAGACCGCTACGAAGCCATTCAAAAATTAAGCGAAAGCCAAAATCCGGCGAAAGCGGCATTGATGCAAGCAGGTTTAAAAGATAAATCTTGGGTACTCCGCATGGTCGCACTCGGACAAGTATATGAAACTGCTGCTGATGCCACAAAAGCTACGATGCGCCAACTCGCTGCCAGTGACCCTCGCTCGCAAGTACGCGCCGGTGCTATTGAGTTGCTGGCGGAGTTAGACGATGCGCAAGTCATTGACATTGCTAAAAAAGCGATTGAAAGAGATTCGGCGTATAATGTGATTGCCGCAGGTTTGCAGGCTTTGGTAAAATTGGATTCTACCGTGGCGTTGCAATATGGCAAAAAATTAGAAAAAGAAACGAACTCCAGCATTATAGGCGCATTGGCTGCGATGTACGTGGGAAGTGGCGACGCACAATACTTGTCTTTCTTCGAGCAAAATTTTAGTAAAATGGCGGGTTATGATGTAATTAGTTTTATAGAAAGTTATCAAAAACTGGCGGCAGCACAGCCTGACCTCAATGTTGCGATGGCGGCTATGGCGAAATTACAAATGATGGGTTCGGATATGAAACAATCGCAATGGCATCGCTTTGCTTCTGCCCGTTCGCTCAATGATATGCGCAATGAGTACAACCAACGCGCCAAAGCCGCTACAGATGCTACCTTGAAAGGACAGTTGACTGCGAACGTCGCTAAACTCACACAACTATTAGATGCCGTGAAAAATGCGGAAACAGATGAGCAGTTGAAAGCATTGTATGACCAATTGGTGTTGGTAGAATAATGGTTTTACGAAGTCTGGCGCATTTCTAAAATGTGCCAGACTTACCAACTCATCAATCATAAAATCATACGTTTTCACTTTTTAACAACCAATACCCGTTTTTTAAGGCTTCCTTAACACTCCCCCTGCTTGACTTTCTGCCAAATCTTGCCTATTTTTCGCTGCTGTTAAAAGGAGGGGTTCTTCAATCCTGTAAAAAGCCCTTTCTATAAGCGTTGAGTATTATAGCAAATCGTAATTCGTAAAATCTAGAAATCTCAAATTGTAATGGATAATTACCGACTATTAGTAGAAAAATTAGACCAGTTTATTCGCAAATATTACATCAATCAACTCATTCGCGGCGCGTTGTACAGCGTGGGACTCATTTTGGTCTTGTTCCTCACCATGAGTTTGTTGGAATATAATTTTTATTTCAATAGTGCCGTGCGCAAAGGCTTGGTGTATGGATTTATCGGCTTGAGTGGTCTGGCACTCGCACGTTGGATTTTTGTGCCGTTATTGCATTATTTTCACTTAGGAAAGTTGATTTCGCATGAGCAAGCGGCATCTATCATTGGCGACCACTTTACTGGTGTAAAAGATAAGTTATTGAATGTGTTGCAATTGCGTAACCAATCCGACACTGCTGCCAATAAAGAATTAATTCTTGCCAGTATCAATCAGAAGTCAGACGAAATCAAACTGGTTCCGTTCAAATCCGCTATCAACCTTTCGCAAAATCGGAAATACTTGCGCTACGCTCTGCCACCGCTACTTTTGCTGTTGGTTTTGTTGTTTGCAGCGCCGAGTGTGATTCGGGACAGTACGTTTCGATTGATTAATAGTGGGAAAGAATTTTTTAGACCAGCACCGTTTTCATTTGATATTGAAGAAGATAAATTGTCGGTTGTGCAGTTTGGTGATTTTCCATTAAAAGTAAAAATAGAAGGCGATCAGTTGCCGAATGAGGTATTTATTGAATTAGACAAAGTACAATATCGCCTTACTAAAGAAGCGTCTAATCTTTTCAGCTACCAATTCAACAACGTTCAGAAAGACCAAGATTTCCGCCTCACCGCTGGTGAAGTGGATTCTAAAGCGTACACGTTGGAAGTTTTGAAAAAGCCGAACATTACTGGTTTTGATATAAAATTGGATTATCCGGCTTACATCGGTCGCAATGACGAGCAATTGGCAAGCGTGGGTGACTTAGTCGTTCCGGCAGGCACGCGCATTGATTGGCTTTTCAATGCAGAAAATACCGACAACATTCGCATTCAATTTGCTGGTGGCAAAACGGAAAGCATCACTCGCCGTTCAGATGATTTCTTTACTTACAAAAAACAAGCCTTTAAGGACGAGCCGTATAAAGTATTCATTTCTAACCAATTGATTCCAAATGGCGATTCCATCAGTTACAGTATTACCGTTATTCCCGATTTGTATCCAAATATTAATGCTGAAAAATTTGCAGATAGTACCGATAATAAAGTATTGTACTTCCTTGGCGAAGCCAGTGATGATTATGGTTTATTGAGTTTGTCGTTCAACTATCAAGTCAAAAAATCGAATGGTCAGAAAGGCATTATTCAAACGCGTAAACTGTCAAAAGCAGATGGTAAGCAAGCGCGTTTCAACCATATTTTCGATTTGCGGGAATTAAATCTTACGCCGGGCGATGAAGTGAATTATTTCTTTGAAGTGTATGACAACGATGGTGTAAATGGCAATAAACCTGCTCGCACCACCATGATGACCTACGCAATGCCAACTGTGGATGAGTACAAAGCGATGGCAGAAAAGAATAATTCGCAGGTAAAAGATGATTTGAAAAAAGCAATTGAAGAGGCGCGCAAAGTGCAGGAAGAAATGAAGAAAGCCCGTGAAAGATTATTGCAAGAAAAAGACCTTGATTGGCAAAGTCGGAAGGAGTTGGAGAAGCTACTCGAACGCCAAAAGGAATTGCAGAAAAAAATAGAAGAAGCGAAGAAAGCATTTGAAGAAAATAAGAAAAATCAAGACGAGTTCTCCAAGCAAGACCAAGAAACATTGGACAAGCAAGAGCAACTGCAAAAACTCTTTGACGAAACGATGAGCAAAGAGATGCAAGAGCTGATGAAGCAAATTGAGGATATGCTCCAAAAACTGGAAAAAGACCAAGCACTAGAAATGATGGAAAATTTCCAGAACAACAATCAGGATATGGAGAAAGACCTCGACCGTTTGTTGGAGCTTTTCAAGCAATTGGAAGTAGAACAGCAGATGAAAGAGGCAATGGAGGAATTGCAAAAACTGGCAGAGGAGCAAGAAAAATTGAGCGAAGAGACGAAGCAAGAATCCACCGATAAAAAACAGGACGAGCAAAAATCCGATAAACAGAAATCCGACGAACAAAAAGAGAAAGATAAAAAAGAAGGCGAGCAGAAGTCAGGCGATAAAAAATCGGATGAAAATAAATCGGATGAACAAAAGTCCGACGAACAGAAAGCGAATGAAGAAAAGTCTGGCGAGGAGAAGCAACAAGAGAAATCATCTCAAGAGCAATTGGAAGAAAAGCAGAAAGATATCAATGAAAAGTTTGAGGATATAAAGAAGCAGATGGAGGAAACCGAGAAGAAAAATGAGGAATTGGAAAAACCAAAAGACCTCGGCGACCAAGAAAAAGAGAAAGAAGAAATACAGAAGGAGTTGAATAACAGCCAAAAACAATTGCAGCAAAAGCAAAACCAGAAGGCATCGCAGTCGCAGAAAAAAGCGGCAGAGAAGATGAAAGACATGGCGAACCAAATGGAGATGCAAATGCAGCAAGGAGAGATGGAGCAAATGCAAGAAGATATGCAAGCACTCCGTCAATTGTTGGAAAATCTGGTAGGCTTATCGTTCGACCAAGAAGATTTGGTAAAAGAGTTTGATAAAACCAGCATCAACACGCCGCGTTATGTGGAATTGGTGCAGGAGCAAAATAAAGTGAAAGATGACTTCCGTTTGGTGGAGGATAGTTTGCAGGCGTTGAGCAAGCGTTTGTTCCAAATTGAGACTTTTATTACCGACAAGGTGGGGGAAATCAAAGACAATATGGGTCAAAGTTTAGAGCATTTGGAAGAGCGGCAAAAACCACAAGCGGCTGATAATCAACAGCGCACAATGAAAGGCGTGAATGACTTGGCATTGATGCTCAGTGAAATGATGAACCAAATGCAGCAGCAAATGGCAGCGCAGATGTCGGGCAGTCAAATGTGCAACAATCCAAAGCCAGGACAAGGTCAGAAGGGCGGTGAGCCGAAAGATAAAATAAGTGAGGGTCAGCAGCAACTCAACGAGGGAATGAAGAAAATGAAGGAGCAGATGGGTAAGGGCAAGGAAGGTGGAAAGGGCGGAGAAGGTGGCTCGAGCAAAGAATTCGCAGAAATGGCGGCAAAGCAAGCAGCATTGCGTAAAGCCTTGCGCGACCAGCAGAAAAAATTGCAAGAACGCGGTCAAGGTAGCAAAGAGTTGCAGGACATCATTGACCAAATGGATAAAACCGAAACGGAGTTGGTGAATAAACGTTTGAGTAATGAAATGCTAAAGCGCCAGCAGGAAATTCTAAGCCGCTTGTTAGAACATGAGAAGGCAGAGCGCGAGCGCGGCTTTGAAGAAAAACGCAAAGCAGAATCGGCGACCGAAAAAGAGCGCAAGATGCCACCATCGTTAGAAGAGTACATTAAAAAGCGCGAGGCAGAAATTGAAATGTATAAAACGGTTTCGCCTACGTTGAAGCCGTATTATAAATATTTGGTCGAAGAGTATTTTAAAACCTTGAAGGCTAAGTAAGACAGTAGGCAGTTCTACGTAGCCTAAAAATTCCGCAGCAATTCAGCAAATTGAACTATCTTTGCTGGATTGTTGTTGTATTCCAAGGTTGATTTGAGAAAACCCCTGTGTGCGTAGAAAAAGTGTATAAATTACACGATGCTCACACCCAAATCGAAAACTGCTCGTTTTTTAGGTCTCCCATGAATAACTAAGCCCATACACAAACTTATTTCTTAACCAACTCTAAATTCCGGCACTTATGAAGATGAGAGCAGAGCAAATCATGCTAAAATTACCCTCGAATCCAAGGAACATTGCTATTTTGGATTCGATTGTAAAAAGAGCAATTGAACAGTACCGGATTCGACCTGATTTGCATTGTAATATTTTAGTAAGCCTCACCGAAGCCGTCAATAACGCTATCATTCATGGAAACTGCGGAGACGAGTCCAAAAATGTCTCTATAAAATTGCAAAAAGAACGCGACACGCTTGCCATCCAAGTCTCAGATGAAGGACGCGGCTTTGACCCTCAAAATGTACCTGACCCAACTGCTCCCGAAAATATCACCAAATGTGGAGGACGCGGCGTTTTTCTTATCCAACAATTATCTGATACGGTCCTATTTCGCAACAATGGAAGTACCGTGGAAATGCAATTTAAAATTGTCTGACGCGGTATGGAAAATGAATTTTTGTCAGATAGTTTGGAAGAAGTAACTCTTATAGAATTTCACGCAGAAGATATAGATTTTGAACTGGAAGATACTGCAAAAGTTGCAGCGTGGATTTCAGACATTATTGCAGGAGAAGAAATGCAACTCCAACATATCAATTGTATTTTTTGCAGCGATACTCATTTGGTTAATCTCAATATTCAATACCTCCAACACGATACCCTCACAGACATTATCACTTTTCCTTATGCACGTCCGCCAGTCATTGAAGGCGATATTTTTATCAGCATAGACCGCGTGGAGGAAAATGCTGAAACCTACTATACCAGTTTTGAAACAGAATTGCATCGCGTCATGGCACACGGCGTATTGCACTTGTGCGGTTATAGCGATAAAACGGATGCTGATAAATCACAAATGACAGCAAAAGAAAATGACGCGCTGGCAAAATGGCAAAATTTCCCTGCATAAAAACTGTAGCTATCGCTTTTTCTCCCACCAAATCTGCCTATTTCATTCAAAATTAAATACTTTTGCATCTCTATAATAATGTCCTGACCAAATATTCTACGAATTCCATCATTCCATTATTCCTGTAAAAATCATGGTCAAAAAATCCCATTTACATGAAGGTGCTTAAATTTGGCGGTTCCTCCGTAGGAACACCGGTGCGTATCCGAGGCATTATCGAAATCTTGAAGGACTATCACGCACGCGGCGAAACATTTACGGTTGTCTTTTCGGCGTTTAGTGGCGTGACCGATTCGCTTATAAAAATGGCATCGCTCGCTGCGCAAGGCGACGAATCTTACCAATCCTTGTTTGAATCATTCCACGACCGGCATTTTACGGCGGCGCACGAGTTATTAAATCGGGAATATTTGACCCAAGCCTTACCGGAATTAGAAACCAATCATGACGTTTTAAAAAATCTGTTGTATGGAATATTTTTGTTGCGAGAAGCTTCGCCGCGCACGATGGATTATGTGTTGAGTTTTGGTGAGCGCAACTCGGCTTATTTGATTACCCACGCGCTGCGGCAACAAGGTTTGGATGCCAGTTATTTGGATGCCAGAAAAGTAATTAAAACCGATAAAAAGTTTGGCGCAGCAAAAGTTAATTTTGAACAAACTTATAAAAACGTTCAAGAATATTATAGTCAAAACACTGACATTCAAATAGTTACAGGGTTTATTGCTTCTTCAAAAGGTGGGTTGACGACTACACTGGGGCGCGGTGGTTCTGATTACACCGCCGCAATTTTGGGCGCAGGTTTGAATGCAACAGCGATTGAAATTTGGACGGACGTAGATGGCGTACTCACGGCTGACCCCCGAAAAGTAAAAAAAGCATTCACCATTCCTACGATGACGTATGCCGAAGCGATGGAAATGTCCCACTTTGGTGCGAAAGTTATTTACCCACCTACCATTCAGCCGGCGCTGTTGCAAAAAATCCCATTGGTTATAAAAAACACATTTAATCCGTCTTTTGAAGGAACGTTTGTTGCAGATAAAGTGGATGCTAATGGTCATGCGGTAAAAGGAATTTCTTCTATTAATCAAATCGCATTACTTACTTTGCAAGGGAGTGGTTTATTTGGTGTGCCGGGCATAGCGGCGCGGTTGTTCACCTCCTTAGCCACTGCGAGTATCAATGTGATTTTGATTACACAAGGTTCGTCCGAGCATTCTATCAGTTTTGCAGTGCAGCCCGAATCGGCTCGAAAAGCAAAGCGGCAAGTAGAACAAGCGTTTGAATACGAAATAAATACAGGCATTGTCGAGCCAGTGAAAGTGGAAGAACAGTTGTCGGTCATTGCCATCATTGGTGAAAATATGCGCTACCAGCCGGGTATCGCCGGGCAACTTTTTCGAGCACTGGGCAAAAATGGAATTAATGTGGTTGCAATTGCGCAAGGTTCTTCTGAGTTGAATATTTCGGTCGTTGTCAATCATGTAGATGAAAGCAAGTCGCTCAACGCATTGCATGAGGCATTTTTTTTATCAGATACAAAAGAATTACATTTGTTTGTGGTCGGAACAGGATTGATTGGAAGCGCTTTGTTACAACAAATTTGCCAACAGGCAGCTTATCTGCGCGAGAAAAGTGCATTAGAAATAAAAGTAATCGGATTGGCAAATAGCCGAAAAATGTTGTTGAATGAATCGGGTACGCCGTTGCAAAATTGGAAAGAAGATTTACAAGAAAATGGCGAGCAAAGCAACCTCCAACAATTTGTAGAAAAAATGACGGCTTTGAATTTAGCCAACACCATTTTTGTGGATAACACGGCTAATGAGCAAGTAGCTAATTTATATGAAGAAATTTTAAATGAAAGCATCTCCATTTCTACACCGAATAAAATTGCGACTTCTTCTTCTTATTTGCAATATCAACGGCTGAAAAATATTGCAGCTAAGCGCGGGGTACAATTTTTATATGAAACCAATGTTGGTGCTGGATTGCCAGTCATTTCTACTTTAAATGATTTAATCAACAGTGGCGACCGGATTTTGAAAATCGAAGGCGTTTTATCTGGCTCTCTATCTTTTATTTTTAATTCGTTTAAAGCTGGCATGGCATTTAGTGATATTGTAAAACAGGCGAAAAAATTAGGTTTTACAGAACCCGACCCTCGTATTGATTTGAATGGCATTGATGTAAGACGAAAGTTGATTATTCTCGCTCGAGAAACTGGGTTACCACTCGAATCAAAACAAGTTATTATCAGAAGTTTTCTACCCGAAGCTTGTCAAGAAGCAAAATCTGTCGAAGATTTTCTTGCCGAATTAGAAAAGGCAAATGATTATTTCGAAAATTTACGGGCGGCGGCTGCCGAAAGTAATAAGGTGTTACGCATGGTTGCAAAATTAGAAAATGGCGAAGCGACAATTGGGGTAGAAATGGTAGACCAGTCACATCCGTTTTATTTCTTAAGTGGCAGTGATAATATGATTGTATTTACAACCGAACGCTACAAAGAACGTCCATTAGTGGTACGCGGTCCAGGCGCAGGTGCGGAAGTGACGGCAGCGGGTATTTTTGCAGAAATTATTAAAATTGGAAATTATTTATCCTGATAACGTATGATTTTTGATACAAATATTGAAACAGAGCGAGTGACAAAAGACTTGAAAAAGGAAGTCCGTATTTTCACCCCGGCTACGGTTGCAAATGTGGCGTGTGGTTTTGATATTCTGGGCTTCGCATTGGAACGACCCGGTGATGAAATTGTAGCCCGATTTTCTGAAACGCCCGGCTTTCGTATTGCAACAATCACGGGCGACGGTGGGAAATTACCTTACGAAATTGACAAAAATACCGCCGGCTTTGCTGCTAAAAAATTATTGGAATATCTCAACGAACAACGGGGAATTGAATTAGAAATTCACAAAAAAATGCCATTTGGTAGTGGAATGGGTTCCAGTGCAGCGAGTGCAGTAGGCGGGGTAGTAGCGGTGAATGAATTATTAGGATGTCCACTTACTCGAAAAGAGTTGTTGCCATTTGCAGTGTTGGGCGAGCAAATAGCAGATGGTGCTTATCATGCGGATAATGTGGCTCCATGCTTGTTGGGCGGTATCGTTTTGATTCGCAATAATGAGGAATTAGATGTGCATTCTTTGCCTTTACCCGAAGACTTATATGCAACGATTCTTTTTTCCCATATTGAAATTTTGACGAAAGATGCGCGAGACGTGTTGAGTGCAAACGTGAGTTTGAAACAACATATTGAGCAAAGCGGTAATCTTGCCGGACTCATTGTAGGTCTATTAAATTCCGATTTTGAATTGATGCGGCGTTCGCTTAAAGATGTGATTATTGAACCGCAACGGGCGTATTTGATTCCACATTTTTACGAGGTAAAACAAGCTGCGATGGAAGCTGGAGCGTTAGGATGTAGTATTTCCGGGGCTGGACCTTCTATTTTTGCGTTGAGTGTAGGACATTCTACAGCCGAGCAAGTTGGCAACGCAATGCGAGAAGCCTCAGATAATGCAGGAATTAATAATCAAATTTTCGTGTCGGTTATCAATAAAAACGGAGCAATTCGTCTTTAATTTTTTACCATGCAACTATACAGTACCAATAATAAAGCACATTTAGTTTCGCTAAAAGAAGCAGTATTCAAAGGTTTGCCGGATGACAATGGCTTGTATATGCCGGTTAAAATACCTACCCTTTCCGGTGATTTTATTGAAAATTTAGCCCATTATTCTTTCCAAGAAATCGCTTTTCAAGTTGCTAAAAATTTGCTGCAAAACGCTATTCCTGATACTGATTTACGCCAAATTATAGAAGATGCTATCACTTTCCCAGCACCTGTCGTTTCTCTGACGGAGCAAACTCACATTTTAGAATTATTTCACGGACCTTCTTTGGCGTTTAAAGATTTTGGTGCTCGTTTTATGGCACAATTGATGCGTTACTTCAATCAAGGTGAAAAGAAGGAATTAGTTATTTTAGTAGCAACTTCTGGTGATACAGGTGGAGCAGTAGCCGCAGGATTTTATCAAACGCCGGGCATTCGCGTGGTTATCCTCTACCCTGCTGGTAAAGTGAGTTTTTTGCAAGAAAAACAATTGACAACACTTGGACATAATATCACCGCTTTAGAGATAAATGGCACGTTCGATGATTGTCAAGCATTGGTAAAACAAGCTTTTTTGGATAAGGAATTGACTTCAAAAATCCGTCTAAGTTCTGCTAATTCTATCAATATTGCCCGATTGATTCCACAATCTTTCTACTATTTTGAAGCATATAAGCAAATAGCGAGCAAAGAACACTCAGTAGTTTTTAGTGTGCCGAGTGGTAATTTTGGTAATTTAACGGCTGGGTTATTGGCAAAAAGAATGGGTTTACCGGTGCATCAATTCCTTGCTGCTACTAACATTAATGATGTCGTGCCGAAATATTTAGAATCGGGCAATTATCAGCCGCACGCCTCTTTCGCTACGCTCTCCAATGCAATGGATGTGGGCAATCCTTCCAATTTTGCTCGTTTATTAGACTTAAATAGTTCCACGTGGAACATTATGCAGCAAGATATTTCAGGTTTCGCTTTTACGGATGAGCAAACCAAACAAGTTATGCGACAAGTTTATAAGCAATTCAACTACATTTTGGATCCCCACGGAGCCATTGGTTATTTAGCATTACAATATTATCAAAAAGAAAACCCCAATACAATTGGAATAATATTAGAAACGGCGCATCCGGCAAAGTTTTTGGATGATGTAGAAGCCATATTGGAAACAAAAATAGAAGTGCCAGGAAGATTAGCAGCTTTAGCAAATAGTGAAAAAGACGCAATAGAGATGACGGTTGACTATTTAGCATTCAAAAATTGGCTCCAAGAAAACTTGATTTAGTGTTCCACGTGGAACATTTTATAAATTTCATACCATGTCCGAGTATAAAAATCCAAATTTAATCGTTCAATCCAACCAAACAAAGTCCGATTCTGTGTCGTGGCGCAGTCCGTCTAATATCGCTATCGTAAAATATTGGGGGAAACACGGCGTGCAATTACCACTTAATCCTTCTATCAGTTTCACATTACAAGCGGCTCACACCAATATGGTCATTGACTACAGTGCCAAAAAAGAAACCAACCACAACGTCTCATTAGATTTCTTTTTTGAAAAGCAACAAAATGAAGCATTTAAAACGAAGATTCAGCAGTTTTTAGAAAGTCTCGTGGATATTTTTCCTTTTCTGAGACAGCTACAACTGACGATTCACTCCAATAATTCGTTTCCACATTCCGCAGGGATTGCCTCGTCGGCTTCCGCGATGAGCGCGTTGGCGCTGTGTCTTTGTGAAATGGAGCGACAATTATTTAGTAATCTAAAAGAGGAAACGATTTTTCTACAAAAAGCATCTTACATATCGCGATTGGGGTCTGGTAGTGCTTGCCGTTCGGTATATCCTAAAATGGCAGTTTGGGGAAAAAATACATCCATGGAAAATGCTTCGGATTTGTATGCTGTGCCTTTCAATACGGAATTACACGATGTGTTTAAGAACTATCAGGATACGATTTTGTTAGTGAGTCGAGATGAAAAAGAAGTTTCCAGTCGTGCTGGGCATGGCTTGATGGAAGGTAATATTTTTGCAAATAGCCGGTATGGACAAGCACGGCAGAATTTTAGAATGGTCATTGAAGCACTGAAAACAGGAGATGTGGCGTTATTTGGACAAATTGCGGAGCAGGAAGCACTTACGCTTCATGCGCTGATGATGACTTCTAATCCACCGTATATTTTGATGAAACCAAACTCGTTGTTGTTGATTGAAAAAGTACGGGCGTATCGGCAAGAGACTAAAATTCCTTTGTATTTCACACTGGATGCTGGACCAAATTTGCATTTATTATATCCTGAAAGCAATAAAGTAGCAGTGATGCGTTTTATTCAATCGGAGCTGGTAGCGCATTGTGAAGATGGACAGATTATTGAAGATAGGGTAGGTGAAGGAGCAGTGAAAATGGGGTGAAGGGATGAAATAAGGCGAAGGGGTGATTTTAGGACATTTCTGTAAGAAGAAGGATTAATTTTGGAAAAAGTTAAAACGAATTGCCAACCATAGAAACGAGCAGTGCGTGAAGGATAGGAGCGGTTCCGTCCCGCAGGGCGGAAAGAGCGGATAGCCTGATCCAACGCCTGCCTTTAGATACGGCATATTTTTAAAATTCACCATATTTTGGCAGGCGGTGGGGCACGCCCAAATAATTTAAATATTATGAAAAAACTTGGTTTTATATCTTACTTATTGTGTTCGTTTTTAAATATTGGCTGTGCACAAGTGCCGAAGGAGCGTCCGCATTTGGAAAATCCGGCATTTGACAAAAAATTGGCAAAATTATTGCAGTTTTCTGTACCATTAATTGGAGTGCAGGAATTGCACAATATTCAGCGCGAAGTTTATATCTTTGATACGCGGGAGTGGCGGGAGTATGAGGTAAGCCATATTGAAGGCGCTCGTTACTTGGGTTATGATGATTTTGATGCGAAGCGATTGCAGGATATTCCAAAAAATGCTAAAATTGTGCTGTATTGTTCCGTAGGGTATCGGAGTGAAAAGATTGGTGAAAAGGTGCGCAAACTGGGTTATGAAAAGGTGTATAATTTGTACGGTAGTATTTTTGAATGGGCAAATGAGGGATATCCGGTTGTGGATTTGAAGGGTAATCCGTCCGATAAAGTGCATACTTACAATAAGGATTGGAGTAAGTGGTTGGATGCGGAGAAAGTGACAAAAACATGGTAACGAGTCGGAGACGCTCTGATATTAGGTTCAAGTCTGGAAACTTGAACCAGGTTGTTACTTAATTTTCGAGTGTTAGTATTGAAAACTAAATAGTAAGAAGACATGATGGATATTTTTGAAAAAATTCAGACGGACCGAGGTCCATTGGGTAAATATTCCGATTTGGCGCACGGTTATTTCTCTTTCCCAAAATTGGAGGGCGAATTGGGAAATCGAATGCGATTTCAGGGAAAAGAGCGCATTATCTGGAGTATCAACAATTATTTGGGTTTGGCAAATCACCCGGAAGTGCGCAAAGCGGATACGGAGGCAGCCGCACAATTTGGGATGGCGTACCCGATGGGCGCGCGGATGATGTCGGGCGAGAGTGATTACCATGAGCAATTGGAACAAGAATTGGCGGATTTTGTGGACAAAGAGAGTGGGATGCTCTTAAACTATGGTTATCAAGGGATTATGTCCGTCATTGATGCGCTGATTGACCGCCGAGATGTGGTGGTGTACGATAAAGATTGTCATGCGTGTATTTACGACGGCATACGGATGCACATCGGCAAGCGCGTACCATTTGAACACAATGATATTGTCAGCTTTGAAAAGCAAATCAGAAAAGCAGCCGTGCTGGCAGAAGAAACGGGTGGCGGTATTTTAGTTATCACAGAAGGTGTATTCGGGATGCGTGGGGAGCAAGGAATTTTGAAAGAAATCGCTGCGTGTAAAGACCAGTATAATTTCCGGTTTTTGGTGGATGATGCGCATGGTTTTGGTACACTTGGTGCGACGGGTGCGGGTGCAGGGGAGGAGCAAGGCGTGCAGGATAAAATTGATTTGTATTTCAGCACGTTTGCGAAATCTATGGCGAGTATTGGTGCATTTGTAGCAGGGGAGAAAAAAGTAATCAATTATTTGCGTTATAATACTCGCTCTCAGATATTTGCCAAATCGCTTCCGATGCCACTTGTACTTGGAAACCTGAAGCGGCTCGAACTGATTCGCGCTTCGACGGAATTGAAAGATAAATTGTGGGCAAATGTAATGAAGTTACAAAACGGATTGAAAGCCAGAGGATTCGATATCGGTGAGCATACCAATACGTGTGTGACGCCGGTGTTTATGAAAGGTTCTATCGCGGAAGCCGCTGCGCTGGTCACCGATTTGCGTGAAACTTATAATATTTTCTGCTCCATCGTCATTTATCCGGTTGTTCCAAAAGGTATGATATTGTTGCGGCTTATCCCCACGGCGGTGCACACGGACGAAGACATCGAGGAGACTTTAGCAGCATTTGAACAAATAAAGGAAAAACTACAGCAAGGTTCTTATCACATAGAGGAAATTTATAATTTGATATAGTAAGTGATAAAAATAAAAATGTGCTATTCTGAGTAATCAGGATGGCACATTTTTTTGGGCGTGCCCCAAGGGTCAGGCTATCCGCTCCATGCCGCGCCACGCAAAAGCCAACCCGCTGCGGCATACCGCTCCTATCCTTCACGCACCTCCGTCTCCGAATTGGCACTTTTACTAAAAATCTGGAAACTTAACCAAACCAGTACCGCTCCTGTAAACAACAAATTTATCCAAAAGAAAACAGCCCGTCCATTTTTCAAAACCGGAAACGGATTTTCCAAGGCTTTCCAAATGCTATCCAAGCCAAGCGCACAACACACGCCAAATACAAATAGAATTGCAATATTTGACAACCGACTATTCAGGTACACTGCTGGCAACAACGTTTTATCATTCATCACCAAAATAAGCACAACGCTAACTACCGGTAATAATAAACCGTTAATAGCTTGCGCCAAGATAATCGCTGGAATCGGTTGAAATTTTAATAAGCTACAAGTCAAGCCAATCGCTAACACAATCATCCAAATGAGTCGAAAATGAAAACCCCGTACCTGCCAGCTTTTTTGATTATTTCCCAACAAGTCTCTACCTGTAATCGCTGCCGCCAGCGGAGCCGTTATCGCCGAACAAGTGCCTGCCGCGAATAAGCCAAATCCAAAAAGTGTAGTAGCATACGTTCCCAACTTCGTTTCCATCGCAGCGATGAGCGCTTCATAACTATAATTGCCGACAATCAAAAGTCCAACTATCAACAACGCTGCTGAAATAACTCCGCCGAGTAATACTGCAATTACCACACCAAGTTGCATCTCTCGTAAATCCTGCCCGTGACCAATGCCCGATGCTAAAAAAAGATTATACGGTACAATGGTTGTCCCAATTAATCCGATAATAAGTAAAGAAGAACCTGACGGAAATGTCGGAATAAACGAATCTTGAAGTAACTCTACCCAACTGAAATCTGTTTTGGCAGCCAACCAGCAAAAAGCAATGCCCATCCCAAAAACAGCGATACCTAAGGAGTTTGCGATAAGCCGAGGATTTCCAGTCCACAACAAAGCGCCACAAAATAAGCCCAACGCTACCGTCAGCCATGCTTGTGGAACACCCGTCGCCAAAAAAAGTAATCCTGAAACCGCTCCTAAAATATTTCCCGCTTGATAGACCGCACAGCCGAAAGCCACTGCCAAAAAAAGAGCTATTGGTAATTGTTTTCCTTTGGTGTTTGCGTATTTGAGCGCGATAATTTGACCCAAACTTTTGCCGGAAGCAACCGTCACTCGCGCCGCCGCTTCTTGTAATACAATTGTTGCGATAGTCGCAAAGGTCAATGCCCACATTAAATCCAAACCATACACCGCTCCGGCATTGGAAGCCGTTGTGACTGTGCCCGGACCAATAAAAGCAGCGGAAATTATAGACCAGAATAAAACACTGGCAAGTCCTTTGCGGAAGGAGACGATTTTAGGCATGGTGAAAATTTATAATTCGATAGAAGGTATTGCGACGTGTCACTTGCGACTTAATTTCACAACATAGGCGCATAGAACACATAGAGCGATTTGTAAACTCCATAGAAAAATATAATTTTTCACCCAAAATCTATGCGGTCCCCTGCGGTTAAAAATAAAAGTGCTTCAGCACTTATTTGCATATGTTATAAAAACCGTTTTTCAAAGACATATCTTTTCAAATAGAAATTATAAAAAAAGACCATTCCAGTGGCTATCAACTTGGTGATAAACTGGTGTTTTGCAAAAAAAGGTAGCTGTGTGAATAGATAAATAATGCCGGTACTTAAAGCCAAGCCGCCCATTGACACCAACAAAGTAAGTATAAAGGCTTGAGAGGCAGTCCTTTGTAAAGAAAAAACAAATCGCTTTTGCAGCAAAAAATTAATAATCATGCCACAGGAGTACGAAATGATATTGGAGACGACGGGCGAGAAAACGAAATAAACCAACGTTAAATAAACGCCATAATCCACTGCGGTAGCGACTCCGCTCGTCATGGCAAATTTCGCTTTCAACGCGAATAATTTCACAATTCTATCTCGAAGCGGTTGACTCATTAATGCTATTGCTTTTGGTACAAATTACGATTTTAAATACATCTTATCATTTCAATTTTGCAATATCATAAGTAAGCTGTCCATGTCGTACTTTTATTTCTCCTAATTTTTCGTATGCTACTTCTGGATAAAGCTGAGGGTCAATGATATACAGCGCATTTTTATCAAAATTATCTTTTCGATAAGGTATAATTTGTTGTCGTTCTATCGTCATATATAATGAATTGGTATATTGCATCCCCGTATCTTTATACACATATAATGGTTGGTCTTTAAATTTTTGTCCCATTTCTTTACTGGTGATGCGGCTCAAATTCCCAAAATCATTTGCATTGCGGTCGGGCAAGACAAACCAATTAAAACCAACCCGAAATACAAGTAGAAAAACAATTAATACCAAAAGCCGCTCTTCCTTCAAACGCCAGTAAAGCCAAGTCAACCCAACTAACGGCAATGCCACACTCAACGTTTTCGCATACAAATATGCCGTTCCCTGCGTACGCTCTAAAAACAGCGGCGAGAAACTTCCGGTGGCAATAACAATACAAGTCACCAAAAATATGGTTTCCAAAATTTTTAATACAGCTATATTTATTTCTTTATTTTTTAAATACAAGTAAATGAATGCGGAGAATATTAATGGAACAAACATAAGCAAGTAGCGCGGATACACTTCTACGGACACCCAATACACAATGATATTCGCAGCGAACATAAGCAGATTATAAGTAACGAAAGCATCCTGCCTGATAATTTGTATAACATCTCGTCTTATAAAAAATACGATCATTAAAGACCAAGGCAAAAAATGATACACCATTTCAAATGGAAAAGTAAAAAGATGCAAAATTGTTTTCCAAAGTCCGAATACAAGACCCGTGCGTTTGGAAGATTCCGCTACGAGCATTGGTACCAAATCAGAGAGCGAATTATATTGTGTATAAACTACATAATAACTTCCTACAATTATTAAAAATAACAAGCCTCCTGCTATATGTTGAATGGAAAAAAACTTTCTAAATTGTTTGTAATAAATGAAAAATGCCAATAAGGTACATCCTTGAAATACCACGGCTGGCAAGCCTTTGAGCATAAAACCAATCGCCGCAAAAAAGTACGAAAGCAAAAATAACGCCCAGTAATTCCCTTTTTGAAAACTATGATATACGACCATAAAAAGCATAAAAATTGCCCAAGAAAATCCGATGTCAATTAAGCCAAGCAGCGAATCCCAAAAGAGGACGCGACCACAAGTAATCAACAAAAACGCGCTCAAGAAAGCGATATTTGCTGTGTAATGTTTTCTAAAATAATAATAAGCCGTAGCCGCATAACCTAATAAACAGGCAATTGTAGGAAGCCGAGCCGTAAATTCATTAATAACGCCCGTCCAATTAAAAGAAAGTAAAAGAATCCAATTATACAAAGGCGGTTTTTTGTAATAAAAAGCACCATGCAAGGTAGGCGTGATGTAATTACGCGATAGTTTCATTTCTAAAGCGACCAGCGAACGGATGCACTCGTCGTCAATGAAAGTAGGAAGTCCCAGATTGATGAATAGTGCCGGCACTAAAAGTAAAATAGCAGCAATTTTCAACCAAAAAGACCAAACAATCTGTTTTTTCACGAATTCCTTTGTTTAATTGTTCGCAAAAGTAACGAAATTCGGGAAAACCCTTTTATTTTGCGCAAACCTTGAAAATCGCCTATGAAATTCTTACAAAAATCTGTTATTATCTTCTTACTGGCATGGAGTACGCAAGCCTTTGCACAGGAAAAATACTGGATAGACGTGACGACGCTGGATTCTACCATTTTGCTGGATTTGCGGTACGCCACGACCAACAATTTTGTGAAAGAAAAAATGTACGAGTGCGGTCGCTGCTACTTGCGTACAGAAGTGGCAAATGCCATTGTAAAAGTGCATCAGGAGTTGAAGAAGCAAGGCTTCGGCGGTTTAAAAATGTTTGACTGCTATCGTCCACGTTCCGTTCAGTATCAATTGTGGAAAAAAGTGCCCAATCCGCAGTACGTGGCTGACCCTGCAAAAGGCTCGATGCACAATCGCGGCTCGGCTATTGACCTGACCATTGTGGATAAAGATGGAAAAGAACTCGACATGGGCACGGAGTATGATTTTTTTGGCGAAGAAGCGCATTACGATTACATGAAACACTCCAAGGAAATCATAAAAAACCGACAACTTTTTCGCGCCGCTATGAAAAGGCAAGGCTTCAACGGCATTCGTACCGAGTGGTGGCACTTTTCGTACACCCGCAAAAGCTATAATTTATCGGATTTTAAATGGAAATGTGAATAGTGTGTTCATGTCCGATGTGTTCATGTGTTCATGTGTTCACGTACCGAGCAACATGAATACTTGAACACATAAACACCTGAACACATTTCGTGTTAAGAGAACGTTATTGCTTTTGAATTCCTTTAAAAAAATTAGCATATTCGCCTTCTTTAATCAGGATTGTAGAATTTCCAAGATTATCAGAAACAATCGGTTACAATAAAACATTTTCACTTGACCATATTGCACGCACTATTTCTTTGTGAAAAGCTGTGTCTGCCTTGGTTTAGAATTTTTACACATCAATCATTTAACGAAATTTTCCCATGACGCAAATAGAATATCGGTCGGATGTAGAAGCTGTAGATGCGCTGGCACAGTCGTACAAAGATTTGTCGAAAGAAATTGGCAAAGTCATCGTCGGACAAGACGAAGTGATTCGGGCAGTGATTATTTCGCTTTTTAGTAATGGACACAGTCTGTTGGTGGGTGTACCGGGTTTAGCAAAGACCCTGTTGGTAAGTACCATTTCGGAAGTGTTGGATTTGGAATTCAAACGGATTCAGTTTACGCCTGACTTGATGCCATCCGATATTACTGGCACGGAAATTTTGGACGAAGAACGGCACTTTCGTTTTAATCGCGGTCCGCTTTTCGCAAACATCGTACTCGCAGATGAGATTAACCGCACGCCGCCAAAAACACAAGCCGCGCTCCTCGAAGGAATGCAAGAACGCTCTGTGACGATAAATGGCGAACGGCATTTGTTACCTTCTCCATTTTTTGTATTGGCTACACAAAATCCGATTGAACAGGAAGGCACTTATCCGTTGCCGGAAGCCCAGCTTGACCGTTTTATGTTTAACATTCCGCTGGATTATCCGACTTACGAAGAGGAAATTCGGGTGGTAAAAGGGACAACTAGTATCCAAAATCATCAGTTGAGCCATGCAGTGACGGGTGCGCAGATTCAGAGTTACCAGCAGTTGATTCGTAAAATTCCAATCGCTGATAATGTGTTGGAATATGCAGTTTCCTTAGCTACAAAGACTCGACCAAATACGCCTCGCGCTACCAAACAAGTGAATGATTACATCTCTTGGGGAGCTGGTCCACGTGCCTCGCAGTACCTTGTTTTGGGTGCAAAATGTTACGCCGCCATTCGTGGAAAATATTCGCCAGACATTGAAGACGTGCAAGCCATCGCCAAATATGTGCTGCGTCATCGCATCGTAAGAAATTATAAAGCGGAAGCGGAGGGTATTACAGAAGAAAAGATCATTGAGGGATTGTTGTAAAAAAACATAGCGTAGGCTTTAAGCCTGTGCCCGAAGTGGTCTGATGTATAACGCTTTTATTTTGTATTCAAATAATTCAATATCAGCACTTTATGAAAAATAAGCTGTTTATCATCCTATCTCTTTTCTGTAGCCTCCAAGCATGGGCACAGGAAGGAGGCATTCAATTCCAAAAAGACGCTAAATGGAATGACTTACTGGCGAAAGCCAAAGCCGAAAACAAACTCATCTTCATGGATGCCTACGCCGTGTGGTGTGGTCCGTGCAAAATGATGGACAGCAAAGTTTTTTCGCAAGCAGAAGCGGGTACTTTTTTCAATGCCAATTTTGTAAATGCGAAATTCGATATGGAAAAAGGAGAAGGCTTGGAATTAGCCAAAACCTACGAAGTGCGAGCATATCCTACCTTACTTTTTATTGATGGGGATGGTAAAATTGCGCATCGAATCCTGGGCTATCATGAGTTGGAAGAATTTATGCAACTGTCCAAAGTCGCGCTTGACCCCGGAAAACGATTGGCTGGTTTGGAAAAACGATTTGATGCCGGTGAGCGCAACCCGCAATTTATCGCCGAGGTGATGCAAGCGTTTGAAGAAAGTATGCACCCCCGCGCAACAGATGTGATGGACGTCTACTTAGAATCTCAACAAGATTGGACAACTCCCAAGAATATACCACTGGTGGTTCAAACCACTAGAAACACCGATTCAAAGCAGTTCCAATTTTTGTTGAACAATCGTGCGGCGGCAGAAAAAGCACTCGGTTCGTCTGCTTATCTAATCACGCTCGCCCAGATTGTTTTACACGAGGCTTTTCCCAATATGCGTACAGAGGGTTCACCCTCAACAGAGGCGCTTATGAAGGCTTTAAAAGCTAAATTACCAACGGCATTGGCAGAGCAAGTAAGTTTGTGCGTAGAAATGACTTTGTATAGAGAGCAGGACGATATGAAGAACTATGCAGTTACAGCAGTTGCCTATTTCAAGAAATATCCGAGCGAAGATTATAACCAATTGAGCGAAGAAGCCTGGGCATTTTACGAACTGGTAGACGACAAAAAAATGTTGCAAGAGGCTTTGAAATGGGCGCAAAAATCCGTCCGACTCAACAGCCAATATTTTAATAATGATACACTGGCATCCTTATATTACAAACTCGGCGAAAAGAAAAAAGCGAAAAAAGCAGCCGAAAAAGCCGTCGAATTAGCAAAAGCAAACGATGAAGACTTCGCCGCAACGCAAGAGTTATTAGATAAAATTAATAAAATGTAATAAATGGAAGATAGGAGGATTGGAAGGTTTTGTAACGTGTTCATCCTCCCATCTTCCCATCTTCCCATCCTCTTTTTATGGCAGAGCAACGCACAGAAATCAACCAGTTAGGCGAATTCGGACTCATCGAACAACTCACCAAATCATTTCCACTTCAAAATAAATCTTCTCTACGAGGCGTGGGCGATGATGCAGCAGTAATTGATAATCAGGAATTTATGACGGTCGTTTCTACGGATATGCTGGTGGAAGGGATTCATTTTGACTTGATGTACACACCTTTGAAGCACTTGGGGTACAAATCCGTCGTCGTCAACTTGTCGGATATTTACGCGATGAATGCCATTCCAAAACAAATTACGGTTTCCATCGCAACGTCGAATCGTTTTTCGGTGGAAGCATTGCAGGAATTATATGAGGGTATTCAAGCAGCTTGCGAAAAATACAACGTGGATTTAATCGGCGGCGATACTTCTGCATCTAACAAAGGCATGATAATCAGCGTAACCGCTATCGGGCAAGGCGAAAAAGACAAGTTGGCGTACCGCAATGGCGCGAAAGTCGGCGACTTGATTTGTATCACGGGCGATGTCGGCGGCGCATATTTAGGTTTGCAATTGTTAGAACGGGAAAAGCAAATTTATTTATCGAATCCTGAGGTACAGCCTGATTTGGAGGAACAATCTTATTTAGTCGGCAGACAATTAAAGCCCGAAGCGCGAAAAGATATTATAGAAGCGTTTGCAAAAAATGAATTAATTCCAACCGCGATGATTGACATTTCGGATGGCGTAGCATCTGACCTTTTTCATATTTGTAAACAATCGAATGTGGGCGCGTATTTGGAAGAAAGTGGTGTCCCAATTCATCCTGATGCACAATTGATGGCATTGAGATTCAAATTGGACCCAATTACTTGTGCCCTCAACGGTGGCGAAGATTATGAGTTGTTATTCACAATTGACCCCAAAGATGTAGATAAAATTAAATACTTGCCCGATATTTACATAGCTGGTGAAATAACAGATGTAAAAGACGGGATTAAATTACATACAAAAGGTGGTAATATTCATGATATCAAAGCACAGGGCTGGACGCATTTTTAAGTAGAAGGCGAGAAGTCAGAACAGAGAAGCGAGAACAGAGATGCGAGAACAGAGAAATGCGAGTTAGATAAAAAGGAACGCTCATAAGCAATTGCTTATGAGCGTTTTATTATAGACAGGATTAATTTTTAGAAGGCAGAGGTTAGGAATCAGATGTCGGGCAGCGTGACGTTAAATCTGATTTCTCTGTTCTCGCCTCTTAATTAGGCAATTTGAATATCCTTAGAAGGCACGATACTACCCGGTTTTATGGGAAGCGTCACCTTCAAAATACCGTCTTCGTACTTCGCTGCAATGCTTGCCGTATCCACGGTATCATCTATCAAAAAGCTGCGTTCAAACGAGCCACGCCGATATTCATAGCGCACCCAGTTTTGTTCATCGCCGCCTGTTGGTGATTTTTGATAGGAAATGGTCAGTTCATTACCACTGACCGACATTTTAAAATCCTCTTTATTTCTGCCCGGTGCCGCTACGTAGAGTTCGTAAGCTTCATCCGTTTTCAAAATATTGACCGGTACACGGAAATGTCCGCCGCGCCCTTGCTGTTGTCTGCCTCTGCCATGCCCCCAATTTTTGGAGCCGCAAGAATGATACTGCATCATGTTTTTTAAATTTAAAATGAAAAAAATGAATAATTAAAATCGTCACAAATCACGAATCACGAATCACATTTACACTAAATCCTTGTCACTGTATGTTGGCTTATTGTCGTAAGCATATTCCTTTTCAAATCGGCGTGCAAAAAAGCGGTAATCGCCTTGTGCTAAAGGTTCTGCCCGATTTTCATAATGCGCATGGTAGCGATGATAAGCGTGCTTAAAACGGTGCCGAAACACTATCCTAAAAATCAAGCGCACGACTACAAAAAATAAAAGAATTCGGATGAAGAAAAAGGGCATCACTGCCAGTGCTACCAAGGCAAGAATACCTACTGCTGCTACTTTTGGAACGTACATGGTTTTGAATTTTTTTGATTTAATCGTAGCCCAGCCTTTAGGCTGAAATCGTTTCACAGGCTTCAGCCTGAAAAATTGCATTACGCGCTACAATTAGGAAGACGCACCAACCCCTTTTTTACTCTAAATAATTTTCCAAAAAACAAAAGCCTGACAAGCAGCCACTTATCAGGTTTTTGTTTTAAATTATAAAACTATAAAAGTTCACAACAACTTCTCATCACTTGGTCGCTCCTTCTCTTGGTCACTTCGTCCCCCCATCCCTCGGTCTCCCCATTTTCCGCATCGCTCGCGCCATTGTTCCTTCATTTTCAAACGTTCTTCCACACTCATATTCATCCACTTCTCGCGCCAGTGGGCGTTCTTGTGCATCGTGTGTTTGTTATAACCGCCCGGTTTTCCGCCACCTTTCCAGCCACCAAATAAAATTCTACTCAAGAGCAACAATCCAACCGCTTGCCAATAAGTAAGCACCTCCACGCCCGTCACATCTGGTAAAATTGCATTCCACAACAACATCACAACAAAACCACCCAGCAGCAGCCCGCCGATTCCAAAAAATGGAAACAACCAAAATCGTTTCGATTTCATTATCTTTTATTTATCATTTCTTTTGTAAAAATTAGAATTCCGAAAATTATAATTTTCTGCGAATTCTGATTCAGACAGCCTATTAATCAAACAAATCCTGATACAAATTTTCCAACCGACTTCGTAAATGCTTCACCGCATAGCCCTTTCGGGAAATAATCGTCTTGAGATTCTCCCCTTTTTCATCTGCAATCGCTTGCAACGTCCTGTCTTCTAACTCATTCAATATAAAAACCTCGCGCTGTTTTTCCGGCAATTCATCTAATGCCGCCATCAACTCTTCCCAAAACAACTGCCGCACGTACTCCTCCTCTGGACTTAACGCATCGGTCAGCAAAATGTCTTTGATATTCCACACGCCATCTGCATCTTCGTAACCTAAATCTTCCAGTGCTTCCGGCTTTTTTTTCCGAAAACGGTCTGTAATTTTATTGCGAGCTACCCGATATAACCAACCGCTTACACTTTCTATCGCTTCCACTTCCGACTGACTACTTAATTGATACCATACCTCTTGCAGCACGTCTTCCGCATCTTCATCCGTCGGTACGCGCCCGCGAATAAAGCCGAACAATTGTTGTCCATACGTTTTCACGGCTTGTATAATACTTTGCTCCGCCATAAGTAATCCAGCGTTTACACTGATTTCGTTCCACAAGCTTTAGCCTGCGCATTGTATACTGGCAGACGTACAAAGTCGGAATTTACTTTAAAATAACAAGGTAGTGTGGCATATTTTCAAAATATGCCGCACTTATTTGGAATACCGCTATCTTTGCAAAGCAAAAATCAAATTATGAAAAATAAAATCTTCTTTGTTATAACAATTATACTACTTTTCAACGCTTGCAAAAGCGACAAATCCCAAGAACCCGCCACCGAACAACCAGAAGTCACTACCATTCCCAGCTTCAACCGCGATTCCGCTTACCATTTCGTAGCACAGCAAGTCGCATTTGGTCCACGTGTTCCCGGTTCCGTACCGCATCAAGCTTGTAAAACTTGGATGGTAGAAAAATTCAAAAGCTATGGTGCAACGGTCATTGAACAAGATTTTCAAGCCAAAACATATTACAATAAAACCCTTCCAAGTACAAATATCATTGCGCAATTCAATCCAAGTGTTGGCAAACGTATTCTAATAGCCGCCCATTGGGATTCGCGCCACGCCGCAGATGCGCCATTGAGTACAGAACGTAAAAATGAACCCATTCTCGGTGCAGATGACGGCGGTAGCGGCACAGCCATTATTTTAGAAATCGCCCGACAATTACAGCAAAATCCAGTAGCAATCGGCATTGACCTTATTTTATTTGATGCAGAAGATTTAGGCGATAGTAGTAGCAAAGAAGCCTCTTCCACGACTACTTGGTGCTTGGGTTCGCAGCATTGGGCACGCAATTTGCACGTAGCCAATTACCGTCCGCAATATGGCATTCTATTGGATATGGTTGGCTCCAAAGGTGCACAATTCCCAATCGAGCAATTCTCTAATCAAATCGCCCCACAAGTCGTGACGGAAGTATGGCAATTAGCGGAAAGTATGGGTTACACCAATTATTTTCCCAAAACGAATGGCGGCGCTGTCACAGATGACCATTATTTTGTAAGTAGTATCGCGCGGATTCCGATGATTGATATTATAAATCGTTCTACTACTACCGAAAGCGGATTCGGCGTATACTGGCACACGCATGACGACGACATGGATGTGATTGATCGCAAGACCTTGAAAGCCGTTGGGCAATTGATGCTTGGTGTGATTTATCGGGAAAATGAGGGGACGCTGTAGTAATCATTACATACAACCTTGAATACTTTGCAACCGTCTTTAAGTAAAGTATCATGGTTATGAAAAAAAATTTCTATCTAATCACTTTATTATTGCTTTCTACTTATTCTTATACTCAAAATAAAATTGTCTCTGGCGAAGTAATAGACGCAAGCACGCAACAGCATATTCCATATGTTTCCATTCTTTTAAAAAATCAGGAAATTGGCACGACTACCAATGCAGAGGGCTTTTTTAAGCTGGAAATTCCTGCTGATTCAGAAAACGATACCTTATTTTTTAGCTGTTTAAATTATCAAAAAGCGAATATAACGGCTAAAGAATTACAATCAAAAAAAGGAAAAATTACCCTCATGCCAGTTACCTATCAATTGACAGAAGTGGTAGTGCAAGGAAATCCAGTAAGAAGGGAGAAATTAGGCGTGTACCAGAAACGCGCAAATTATGGTCGCGGTTTTTCTCCTTTGATAGGTAATCAGATTGCAGTATTAGTAAAGCCTGTAAAACGCAGTGTTGCCAAATTAAAGAAAGTAGGCTATTGTATTGGTTCTAAAGGAAATCTCACAACTCCATTTCGAATTCGTATTTATGAATCATCATTTGACACAATGCCCGGAAACGACTTGCTTGTTGAGAGTATAATCGTGAATGCAGAGCAGGAAGGATGGTTTTGGTATGACGTTTCAAATTATAAAATCACTATCCCAGAGAATGGAATTTTTGTTGCTATGGAATGGATATTTACAGATGAGAAATATTCATGGATGAGCAAATTTAGAGTGGAAGGAGAGAAAAAGTGGCGAGAAGAAAAGCGATATGGGCAAACCGTTTATTTAACAAATAAACAAAACTACTTAATTACACGCTTGAAATATGTGTTTTGGAGGAGAGGATTTACTAACTCAAATC
>CAZJXN010000006.1:41257-64324 GCA_964549655.1 uncultured Saprospiraceae bacterium | reverse complement strand
TAAGTTCTGCAAGCGAACTCAAATATACAAATGAGATAAAGGCAATTTTGTCTCAGGAATTAAAAGCACCTACCGAAGAGTTTGTAAGATATTTTGCGCAAAGAGTTTATCCCAAAAAAGTTACTCAAAATGTGATATTTCAATTTTCTGATTTAGTAAAACGCTCAGTTCATCAGGTCATTAGCGACTTAATTACAGATAGATTAAAATCAGCTATTGATAAGGAAAATGAGAATGCCACACCGCAACCTACTGAACAAACATTGGTAAATGAACAAGATATAGAAAGTAAAGAAAAAGTTGTGGAAACTACATCAGACGAAATGGAAGGATTCTTTATTGTTAAATCCATCTTGCGAACGGATGTTGATTCCTACCGAATAGCTTACAGGGATGCGCAATCTTATTTTGCAATTTTACTCGATAATAATAACCGAAAAACAATCTGTCGGCTTTACTTCGGTGCTTCTAAAAAGTGTATTGGAATTTTTGATAATGCAAAAAAAGAAACGAAATATGAAATTCAAAACCTTGACGAAATTTATAATTATGGAGAACTTTTAAAAATGACCGTGCAAACCTACCTTTCTTTACAAATTGTATAAATTTCATTATATGCCGCGTTCCACGATGCCTTTATTCACCGCGTACATCACCAATTCAGAAGACGTTTTTAAATCTAATTTTTTTAGAATTTCCTTGCGGTGGGTGTAAACGGTGTGAATACTCAAGTTAAGCATATCTGCTATTTGCTTGGCAATCAAACCTTTAGCAGTTAATTTTACAATTTCAATCTGACGAGGCGTAAGCGGCGTGGGCGCACAATTTTCTTCTTTATTACCAAATGACTTTTCTAACAGATAATCAAGTACGCGAGTGCAGAAGAATTTTTCGCCTTTTGCAGTGGCTTGTACCGCATCTATAATTTCCTCTTCATGACAATTTTTAGTCAAAAAACTATTCACCCCATTTTCTAAAACTTGATAAATGGATTCTTTTTGGGTATCACCGCTAATGACGAGTACATTGGTGTCAGGAGAAGTTTGTTTGATACGAAGAATGGTTTCGTGGCTGAATTTGTCGGCGTGGTCGTAATCCAAAATCACAACGCGCGGCTTCTGGGCTTTCAATTGTTGAAGCAAGTCTTGCTCATTACTCGTTTCCGATACAATTTGAAAATGAGCTTGGCTGGATAAAATATGACGCAAACCGACTCGGGTGAGGTATTGCGCATCCGCTATGACAATGGAAATTGGCTGCATTTGTGCTGGTTATAGCGTTTTCGCTTGGGCGAAAGTACGATACGAACCCCTAAAAAACAAGCCTATTTAGATTTAGTTTAGATAAAATTACGGGGAGGTGACAAGTGGTCTGATGACTCCAGTCACCAGACCACTCATGGATTGACTGCTATCTAATATCCGCTGCTTCCTCTTCCGCCTCGGGCGCTCTAACCTCCGGCATTTCCTCTTCAAAAGCAGGTTCGTTTTCCCGAAAGCGAACTTTAATTTTATACCGTTTATTCAACGAACTGACCACTGGACCAAATATCGTATTCATCAAGTCTACCGCTTGGTTTTTAGCTTTGGTATATACGTCACTTTCTTCAATCGCATCCCGCCGAAACTCTGCGCGAAGCACATTAAAACTCCGATTCAAATCCACACTTTTCACCTCGCGCAGCCAGCCGATGTCTAATTTATCAATCTTTGGATATACCTCGTGCGACAAAATAGTAGGCTGTGGCAAGGTAATAACGACCGTTCCAGATTTAGCATTTAAACTAATATCAAAATATTGGTCTAATTTAAAACCGGCTTTCAAAATACTAATTGCAGACACTTCCAAATCAGTTGAGGACACCGAGAATCCCCACACTTTAGTCTGCATTTGCTTAGTCATGCCTTTTTTGTCACGCACTTCTATGGTTGCTAATTCAGCGATTGTTTTTTCCACTTTTTCTTGCATCAAGCCCTTTGAGCGACTAAAATCATCAATCGCGGCGCGTTCTTCCATGCGCTTGAGCATTGGTTGTAGGGCTTCTGTCATGGCTACACCACAAGGAGTGTCTACGTTTTTTCCGCGTGCATAAATCGAGCCTTTGCCCGTCGTTTCTACCAAAGTTGTAATGACCTGATTCACCAAAAAACAAGTATATTTAGAGGCAACTTCGCGTAGAATCGTCACGGCATTTGTCTGTGCATTATCATACCAAGTTTGATATAAACTGGACGTGCTGTCCTGCATGGCAATAAAATCATTATAATATAAATTCTTCAAGTACGGATGATGCTTTTCATATTCATCTTTCACTTTACCTTTAATATCACTACTCAAGCCCATCCGATTCGCTACATGCGTCAGAATAGACATATTTACATCATACACCAATTGATTGAACTCGCGGCGATACCGCTGTGGATTGGATAGAATTGCCAGCGCATCTTCTTCATCAATATTTATGTCAAACTCCGCATCTTTATAATTAATTTGTAACTCTTTGGGAATCACCGTATAACCACTCCAATTTTTCTGATAATACCGATAACCCAATATGGACAGAAACCCCAGTGCCAGTAACGCCACAATCATTCTCGCTTGACTGGCTCGATTACTGGTGGGCGGTGGTGCCTCTTCATAATATCTTCTTGCCATGATTTTTTATTTTGTCCGCTGCGTACTGATATCGAAGCAGTTATAATTTGTAATTAATCTAAAATTTATTACATTTAGAATCAAAAGCCCAAAATTAGGCTAAAGCCAAAAGTTGTATAATTTTAGTCCCCGCGCTAAAGCACGGGGCAACTAATTGTTAATGCTCTATGATTGCCCCACCATTCATGGCGGGGATTACGGTAAAAACTCCAAACGGACTTTAGTCCGAACCTGCTTGAAATTTAATAAAGCTTTCATTAAACGCAAATTGTTGTCGAAAGTAACGCTGGGTCTTTTCAAATAAAACAAAGGTTATGACTTGGTTTTTGGTTGAACTGCGTAAGTTTGCAAACTGAGGCGAGTACGTAATAATTGCAAAAATAGGAATATATTAGTTTTTTTATAATTTTTAAATCTATCTTGCTTAAAATATTAAACAAAAATGTTTGATATTCGTTCGACACTCAACTGCAAGGGCAAGCTGCTCAATCTGGAAACGCCACTGGTGATGGGCATCTTGAATGTCACACCCGATTCATTTTACGATGGCGGACAGTATCAGCAAGCAGATGAAATATTGCGGCAAGCAGAAAAAATGCTGACGGAAGGTGCCGCGATTCTGGATATTGGTGGAATGTCTTCCAAGCCCGGCTCACCTTTGATTTCCGAAGCAGAAGAGTTGCGCCGCGTGATTCCTACCATTCAAACTATTTTAAAACACTTTCCAAACACCATTCTTTCGATTGACACCGTGCAATCCGAAGTTACTAAACAAAGTGTGGAAGCCGGCGCAAGTATCGTGAATGATATTTCTGCCGGTCGCTTGGATGCACGCCTTTACCCGACCGTCGCCGCGCTGGACGTGCCTTATGTGCTCATGCACATGCAAGGAACGCCTGAGACAATGCAGCAAAATCCGGTGTACGAAGATGTCGTGCAAGAAGTGTTAGATTTTTTTATTACAGAAGTTGGTAAATTACGCGCTTTAGGTGTAAAAGATATATTATTAGATGTTGGTTTCGGATTTGGTAAAACTTTAGCCCACAATTATCAACTACTGAAACACTTACACGTTTTTAAAATATTGGATTTGCCAATTTTGACCGGATTATCCAGAAAATCAATGGTTTACAAACCATTCGGCGGCTCGGCAAAACAAGGGCTCAACGGCACGACTGCCTTACACATGGTCGCATTGCAACAGGGTTCGAGCATCCTGCGCGTACATGATGTGCGGGAAGCGGGAGAAGTAATTCAACTATGGAAACAACTGGAAGAGAGTTGATTAGCATCACTGAAAAGGATGTGAAAAAGGTAGCGTTGGGCGCGATGCGCTCGTACTATCGGTTTCGGGTCAAAGCGGGTACGCCGGAACTGAGTTCGGATGTGCGCGGCGCGGGCGGCATCATCGCCGATGGTTATTACTCGTTTCCGCAAGGCGATGGCAAGTGGTTTCTGGCAACTTTTGAAGCGACAGGTTTGGATAGTAAAGACGAAGTTTATTTCAAGCGACAAACGGAGTTATTACTTTGGGATAGTGCGACATTTAGTTGGTTAATTACAGCTCTTTTATTTGGTATTACACATATTGCAAAAGTAGGCTGGATATTAAATCATGGCATATTTTTGACTTGTCTTTACATTTTGCTCTCCGTTGCTTTCTTTTTTGGCTTTTATTTTATAATGGCTGGTAAATGGCGGCGGTATCGTTATATCTATGCGATTGAGCAGTTCAAATTATATCATGCAGACGAGCAATGGGTCGCCATTGGTGAAAATGTATTTACAGATTCTCAAAATAAATATTATCAGGAGTTGCGCGCGCAGTGCATTCGCTATGGCATTGGACTAATTACAGTAGACGATACGCGTAAACCGCGCTTGCTGGTGACCCCTGCCCGACGAGAAGTATTCGACCACAATCGGCAGGAAATTCGCTTTTTTTCTAAAAAACGAATAGACCAATTAAAGCGAAGCGGTGCATTTATCAAAGACCAATGGAAAAAAATTAGTGCCTCCATTCCAGATAAAATCCGCGCTTACGACCCGCGTTACTTATTTCGTTTCAAGCGTTCTTATAACAATCAATGGGTTATTTTGGGCATTTCCGCATTGACCATTGGAGGTGTTTTTTTTCGAGAATTGCAGCAGCGACCCGTGCGCTACTTGAGTCACAATGCCTACAGTCGAGAAGTAATTGCAGCCGAAGCAGCGCGTGGACCCGAAGCATTTACACTCATTGAACCCTATGATACCATTTATATCGAAGAATATGATAGCACCGTCATTCCTTATTTCGTCTATTTACAATCGGAAAAAACAGGTTTGACAACGCGCATTTTTGCAGAACAAGAACTGATTATTGGTATCTTTGACGATGCGTTGATTAACTACGATTGCGAGCGATTGTACAACTTTCAGTCGCCAAAATATGTCGTTCAGGAAGGTGTATATCCTGATTTTGAAACGGCGGCTCGGCGCATGAGTCAGTTGCTGGAAGCAGGCTTAGAAGTAAATAGTTTGTGGCTCGGCTGTTTTAATAAAAAACAAAATAGTTATTCCATTTATTTTGGTTTATTGCAAAACACCAAACAAGAAGCACAAAACTTGGCAAATAACTATCAAAAAAGATTAAAAACATTACAATTAAATGCCAATATTACCATCCGAATGCTGACGAAAAGAGAATGAATAATGAAGGAATGAAAAAAATAGAGACTCTTCGTTCTCTGCGCCTCTGCGGTTAAAAAAATGCGGTAAGAGCTTAAATCTGCGTTAAAATCACCGTTTTTGGAATCTAAAAATTGCATTTTGTGGTTTTAAAGACAGAGCGATTCATCATCAAAATATTTACATTCAGCATATAACCAATGTCGGTAGAACAACAGCCTGAAAATACGGGGACAAGGAATAGGATTATGTCCTTTATTTGGCTTTGGATTGCCCGTATCGGTCTGTGGACGGTGGCGTTGTTCGTCATCGTAGCCGTTTTTTTACAACTCCCACCGGTACAAAATTATATTGCAAAATCGGTTGCCAAAACCTTGAGCCGCGAGTTGGATACACGCGTAGAATTAGATTATGTTTATTTTGCTTATCTCGACCGCTTAGTGCTGAATGGTTTTTATGTGCAAGATTATCAAGGGGATACGTTATTATACAGTGGTAAATTACAAGCCGATTTTATTATAAATCCTTTTGTTTTATTTACACAAGGTTTAACAATTGAAGAAATTCGCCTTACCGATGCGCATATTAATTTGCGCAAACTCCCGCCTTCCAACAAGAATAATTTAGAATTGTTATTAGAAAAACTCATTCCGCCGCGCTCGCAAGACCGAGCGGCCAAGCCTTTTCAATTGGCAATTGAAGATATTTATTTGGAAGATGTTTCATTTTTAAATGATGATAAGGTAAAAGGCCAGCGCTTTTATGCAGCACTTTCTAAAGGTTATATTCAGTTTAAAACTTTTAATTTACCTCGTAAGTTATTGGATATCAAAACGATAGACTTACGCGACCCCATTATTAAAATTGATAACTTTCCCGGCGTTCCAGTTCCGATTAATACGGCTTTAATTACTATTGATACCTCTCTCACCGATACTGCTGCTACGCGCATCCGTGTGGAAAGTTTTCTTTTTAGAAATGGCTCTTTTTCGCTACACAATTATGAGCAAGCTCCGGTCAAAACTACGCCTTCTAACGAATTGGATTACAAGCACTTAGAAGTTTCTAATATAAATATAGACATTGATAGCTTTCGTTCTTTAGGACCCGAACTTCGCGGGAAGGTGCGCAATATTTCCTTGAGCGAGAGCAGTGGTTTCGTATTGAATACTTTATCTGCTGAAGAAGTTATTATAAATCCACGTCAAGCCGCATTATATAATTTCAAACTCATTACACCCACGACACAATTAGGCGACACGCTTATTTTTAAATATCGAGATTTTGCAAGTTTTTCTAATTTCAATGATGAGGTGATTTTAGAAGGGCATATCAATAATGCTGCTGTCGCGCTAGAAGATATCATGGTTTTTGCGCCGGGTTTGAAACAAAATAAATTTTTTAATAATAATAAAAGTGAAATAATACAACTTAACGGCGAGATACGAGGCAAAGTGAATAACTTACGGGTACGGGATTTGGATATGCGCTTATCCGACGGCTCAATTGTACAAGGGAATTTTAGCTCGCGTAACTTGGCGGTGAAGAATGAAGAACTTTTGAATTTGCGTTTGGAGCGGCTTGTCACACGAGCGCGTAGCTTGCGGGATTTGATACCCGGACTGACACTCTCTCCCAATTTTGATAAGCTGGGGAGACTTTCGTTTCAAGGAAGTTTCGACGGATTTTTTGAGGACTTTGTGGCTTATGGCGATTTGAATACGGACATCGGCAGAGCGGTGATGGATATGCGCATGAACCTGAAAAACGGAGCAGAACGCGCAGGTTATTCCGGTAAAATTTCTTTACAAAAATTCGACCTTGGTAAATGGCTAAATAATCCAAATTTTGGACAAGTTACATTTACATCTGAAGTAAAAGACGGACGAGGATTGCGTACCCAAACCGCCAGAGCGCGATTAACCGCTGATATTCAGAGCTTTAATTTTAAAAATTATAATTATCAAAATGCAAAATTGAGTGGCGAATTGAATCGCAATTTATTTAACGGTACGTTTGCAATTAAAGATAATAATGTAGATTTTACATTTAATGGATTGGTAAATTATCAAGACAGCGTTCCGGTGTTTGACTTTCAGGCTTCCATCAATAAGTTGGATTTAAAAACAGTTAATCTATCCAATAAAGACCTTGTGCTGAGTGGAAATATAGATTTGAACCTGCGCGACGACCAATTTTCTACAATGGAAGGAGAAGTCAAAGTAAATAATTTAAAATTAACTTATAATAAAACCGAAAGTTATGATATCCAATATTTAGAAGCAATGTCTTACTTTGATGCTCTCGGCAATAAAATTTTTCAAATTGAATCGGATGCGATGACCGCAAATCTGACCGGAAAATTTGACATCGAACAAATCCCGAATGCTTTTTTACAATACGTCCAACGTAATTACCCTGCTTTTTCCAGCCGCTTGGGAATTAAATCAAAAGAGAAAAAATTAAATCCAACCGATTTTACGTATGATATTTTAATAAAAGATTCTAAAGGACTGAATAAAATTCTGGATGAAAAATTGGGCAGATTAGTAAATGTCCACGCCGTGGGATTATACAACAGTTATAAAGATTCACTTTTAATTGAGTTGAATGTGCCGAATATGGAATATGCTGGTATAAAAGTGGAAGATGCGGCGTTGGCACTCAACTTAGTGAAGAATCAGGGTTGGATGGATTTTTTAGTCAATTCTACCACGATTAATGACAAGCAAACTTTAGAGCCGATTACGATTCTGAGCTTCATGAATGGCGACACACTTGAGTTTGGCGTGAATTATTATTCCTCCGGTGTGCTTGATAACTTGACTTTGGAAGGGTATTTTTATCCAGTAGACACCTCGTTATTTGAAGTAAAATTTAAGCAATCCAACCTTGTTATTTTAGAAATGCCTTGGCAGATTGACCCCGGTAATCAGATCACTTTTGGAAAGAATTATATTCAAGCCAGTAATTTTACATTACAAAGTAAAGAACGTAAACTTGTACTCGAAACGATTAATAACAAAGGACTTAAATTAGATATTTCTGATTTTAACTTTAGTATTATTGACCAACTTTGGGATGATGATAATTTGGATTTTGACGGGCATTTTAACTTGACAGCAGAAGTAAGCGATTTATTTAAAATGCAAAATCTCAAGGTCAGTATGTTATCGGATATGCTGTTGGTCAACAATTGCAATGTAGGAAAATTCCGCGCCGATATTACTGCTCCCAGTTTGAAATCTTCATTGGCAATGGATATTGCGATACAAGACGGCGATGCTTTGCTGACCACCAAAGGCACGTTTAATTTGTCGGATGCCGTGAAAGAAAAAGACGAGCCGCTACTGCCGGAGCAGACGAATCGCTATTTTGACTTGGCGATTGCGCTTACTCGTTTTCCGCTTTGCATCGGGGAGACCTTTGTAAAAAGTGTATTTTCGCAGGCGGATGGTTTTATTGATGGCAATTTGCGCGTATATGGCGCAGGTGGCAAGCCGAATATTGGCGGAAAATTGGCGATTTCGGATGGTGTGTTAGCAGTGAGTTATTTAAAAACAAATTATACGTTTGATAAAGGAACGATTAATGTAAATAATGATTTGTTTGACGCGAGTGGCATTGAGTTGCGCGACCGATATGGGTATACAGCGACGATACAGGGCGGCATTCGGCACACGAACTTGAAAAATTTGGGTCTGGACGTGCGCATTCGTACGCCTCGCTTCCTATTGTTGGATACGCAAAAAGGGGATAATCCTTTATTTTACGGGCATGCCATTGCACAAGGCGATGTGCGTTTCAATGGACCTTTTAATAAACTTAATATTACGATTAATGCTTCTGCCAATGATAGTAGCCGCGTCGTGATTCCAATCAGTTCGAGTAGTAACGCCAGTCAGTTAAATTTTATTCAATTTGTAGAAAAACATAAAGCGACCGACGGGGAAACGCTGACTGCAACGCCACGTAGCGAACTCACGGGCGTTAATTTGGAAATGAACATCAATATGCGAGAAGAAGCGCAGGTAGAATTGGCGTTTAATGAACAAACTGGCGAAGTGATTAAAGGCTCTGG
This sequence comes from uncultured Saprospiraceae bacterium, assembly GCA_964549655.1. Lineage (GTDB taxonomy): Bacteria > Bacteroidota > Bacteroidia > Chitinophagales > Saprospiraceae > JADJNW01. The sequence continues at coordinate 54,918 of CAZJXN010000006.1, read as the reverse complement.
TCGAGGAAATATTCGAATTTTGCTGCCGCGCGGTGGTACGTTTCAGATGTATGGAGATTATATTATTGAGCGGGGTGATTATTTATTTAGTTTATATAATGTAGTGAATAAAAACTTCCGAGTGCGGCAAGGCGGCTCTATTCAGTGGACGGGCGACCCGCTGGGCGCACAAATCAATTTGGAAGCAGAATATAGAGGTTTGAATGCTTCGGTTGCTAATTTTATTCAAGAATACCTCGCCAATGCGACTGCCGACCTGAAAAATAATGCCAGTACCGCTACCGATGTGACGCTCCTTATGCACCTGCAAGGTAATTTGCGCAAGCCGATTATTAATTTCGATATTGAATTTCCGTCGCTTACCGGCGAATTGAAAAACTATACGGATAATAAACTGCGCATCTTGAAACAAGACCCGAATGAATTGAACCGACAGGTGTTTGGGTTGATTGTAGTCGGTCAATTTTTGCCGACAGACTTTGCTTTGCAAGGCAGTGAAATTATTTATAATACCGTGAGTGAGTTTGTTTCTAATCAGTTATCCTTACTGCTGACTGAGTTGTTTTCTGACTTGATTTCTGATGGACGCGTTTTGTCGGGTATTGATTTGGACGTTGCTTATAATCAGTATCAAAGTGTGGATTTGGGCGACGGTCAGAATATAAATCGAGGAGATGAATTTCAAGTACAATTGAGACAGAATTTCTTGAATGACCGACTTTCTGTGTTAATCGGCGGCAATTTGGACATCGGTACCAATGTGCAAAACGCAGCGGCGGCGGGTATTTTTTTTGGCAATGACGTGGTGATTGAATATGTGTTGAACAAAGACCGAAGCATGAAACTCCGCGTGTACCAGCGCACGCAGCCTGACATTGGCGGCGGACGACGCTTGCAAGTAGGCACTGGTATCAGCTTCCGCAAAGACTTTGACTCGTTTACTGAGTTTTGGCGAAGCCTGCGCGGGGACGCGCGAAAGTTGAGGGAGAAAGGGTGATGGAGAGAAGGGGTGATAGGCTTAAAGAGATGAATAATGAATGATTTGAGAGCGAAAATAAAATCTGCGAAATCTGCGGGAGAAAAAAATGCGGGAGCGACCAAGAAACAAGCGAAATCACCCTATAAACCATAAACATATAAACCTTCTCAAATATGTTAACACAAAAATCCCTCGATTTCCTCAAAGACCTCGCCAAAAACAATAACCGCGATTGGTTTCAAACCAATAAAACGCGCTATGAAGTGGATTTAAAAAAGCCCTTTGAAGACTTCGTTGGACAAATCATTCAGGAAATTCGCAAAGTAGATGAGCGCGTGACTGTGGAGCCCAAAAAAGCAATTTTCCGCATCCATCGAGACACCCGATTTTCAAAAGATAAAACGCCGTATAAAAATAACGTGGGCGCTATTATTTCACCCAAAGGGAAAGACGAGCCGGGGCTTTACATCCACATAGAACACGGAATGCTGATGCTCAGCGGTGGTGCTTATTTTTTAGAAAAAGAACAGTTGTATAAAGTTCGCCAGCAGATTATGATGCACTCTGAACAGTTTCATGATATAATTAATAAAGTAGCGTTTAAAGAAAAATTTGGAACAATTCAAGGAGAAAAGAATAAAAAACTACCAGTAGAATTTCAAGAAGCTGCTGTACAACAACCACTTTTGTATAACAAACAATTCTATGCGATGGCGGAATTAGACCCGAAAGAAGTGTTGCGCGAAGATGCTGTCGGATTTGTATTAGAATATTATAAAGCTATTAAACCATTGAATGATTTTTTGTTGGAGGTAAGTTAATAGGTGATTAGTGATTGAATTTATAGGATGATTGTGCTGCGTAATAAAAAATCCACCACTTTCTGCTCCGGCATTTCACAAGGTTTTAAATGTGCGTCTTTAGTTGTAATATAATAATTAAAACTTATAAAATCGGTTCCGCCTAACTCTTCTGCCAATACTTTTAGACTCTTTCCATCTGTAAAATCCGTCCGCACCACACTATATTTTCGCTGATTGTGATACACTTCTGAATAACCTTTGGGAATATTTAAAATGATTTCATGGAGCGTCATACGTTTTGTTTTTTTACAACTTCGACATCCGCTGTCGCAGCCAGTGATCCGCCAGCACCAGTGCTGCCATTGCTTCCACAATCGGCACGGCGCGCGGGAGTACGCAGGGGTCATGTCGCCCCCGACCTGCTACCGTTACCGATTCGCCCGCTTCATTTACTGATTCTTGTGCTGGAATAATCGTTGCCACTGGTTTAAAAGCGACTCGAAATGGAATATCCATGCCATTAGAAATGCCACCCTGAATACCACCGGAGTGATTAGTGCGCGTTTTTATTACATTATTTTCATTATAAAATACATCATTATGCTGAGAGCCGCGAAGTGTGACACCATCAAAACCAGAGCCATATTCAAAGCCTTTCGTCGCATTGATACTCATCATTGCTTTCGCCAATTCTGCGTGCAAACGGTCGAAAACTGGCTCGCCCAATCCCACCGGACAGCCCTGAATCACGCCCGTCACAATCCCACCAATCGTGTCTCCGTCTTTGCGCACGGCTTTAATCAACGTAATCATTTCCTCTGCCATTTCCAAATCCGGGCAGCGCACGTCGGTCGCTTCAATATTGGCAAAATTGAGTTCTTGGTAACTTTTTTCTACTTTCAAATGTCCCACCTGACTCACATACGCATGAATCTGAATATTTTGTGTTTGTAATAATAATTTAGCAATCGCGCCTGCTGCCACCCGCGCCGCCGTTTCTCGTGCCGAGGAGCGCCCGCCACCTCGATAATCCCGAATGCCATATTTAGCAAAATAAGTAAAATCTGCATGAGAAGGACGAAATTTATCAGCAATATGACTATAATCGCCCGAGCGTTGGTCGGCATTATAAATCACCATTGCAATCGGCACGCCTGTACTTTTTCCTTCAAAAACACCTGATAAAATGCGCACCGTATCGTCTTCTTTGCGCTGGGTGACAATGCTGGATTGACCCGGTCGGCGGCGATCCAGCTCGTGTTGAATGAAGGTTTCGTCAATGGAAAGTCCTGCCGGACAACCGTCTATCACGACCCCGATAGCCGTACCGTGCGATTCGCCAAACGTGCTAATTTTAAACAATTGACCAAAAGAATTACCGGGCATACTGAATTTATAGTTATAATTAAATTAATGTATTTAATAAAATATCAAAATATCAAAATATCAAAATATCAAAATATCAAAATATCAAAATATTCTGACTAAAACCCCTCGCTCCTCCGCTTCTTAATCAGCTCCGTTTTGCTATTAATTTGCAGTTTTTTATAAATTTTCTTGATATGGTCGCGTACTGTTTCCACCGAAATATTGAGGCGGTCGCCAATCATTTTATAGCTCAAGCCATCAATCAACCCTTGCGAAATCTGCAATTGACGCGGCGTGAGTGGGTCCTCATCTTCTGTTTTTTTTGGGGCAAAATATTCAATCACCCGCCGGGCAATTGCAGGAGACATATACGCCCCGCCCCGATGCACTGTGACCAATGCATCTTTAATCGTCGGCAACTCCGTTCGTTTGGAAATGTAAGAAACAGCGCCTGCACAGAGCGCTTTAAAAACTTTTTCAGAATCATCCGAAGCCGTGAGCATCAAAATCTCCACATCCGGTCGCTCTTCTTTTATGTAACGAATGCCATCCAAACCTGACATTCCCGGCAAGTTAATATCTAACAAAACCATATCCAAGGGTGTACCACTGTTCAAATTTTTTAAAAAAACCTCCATTGAAGTGGCAGTAAGTGCTACCTTGATGTCGAGTTGTTTATTGAAAAAGGCTTCCAATGTCTCCAGTACCAAGGGTTCATCTTCTACAATGCCTAATTGAATAAGCTCCATTTTTTAATAATTTATAAAATATAAAGAAAGAGATAAATATATTTATCAACATAGATTTACTAACTTTCAAAAAATTAATAAATCTTATTCAAAACGTTTCGGCAACATAATTGGATAAAGCGTGTCAAATGCGTGTTAGGCGATTGTATGGCGTTTTTGTAGCTGAAATATAAACAAAGATATATCTTTGCGAGACTATTTGGCAAATGGCGACTTGTAAAAATATTAAAATAATGGTATGGATAAATAGAGCTGTGAAAATAGCGGTTATTATTTTGTAAGTTACTCATTTATAGGTTTAAATATATTTTAATATTACTGCATAAAATTCTCAAATCGTTTATAAAAATTATTGATTCATGCTACACTCCAAAATTGGCGGTATCGGCTATTATGTGCCGGAAAAAGTCGTCTCTAACAACGACTTGATAAAAGTAATGGACACCACAGACGAATGGATACAGGAGCGAACGGGCATCAAAGAACGGCGATACGGCGTGAAACACGAAGAAACAACGACCACAATGGGCGTACGCGCCGCAGAAATCGCTATCCAACGCGCTGGTATTCAAAAAGAAGACGTTGACTTTATCATATTTGCTACGTTGAGTCCCGATTATTATTTTCCCGGTTGTGGTGTGCTTTTGCAACGCGAAATGGGTATTACCAAAACCGAAATAGGCGCGCTCGACATTCGAAATCAATGTTCGGGATTCATCTACGGTTTATCTATTGCTGACCAATTTGTAAAAACCGGAATGTATAAAAACGTGCTGCTCGTGGGCGCGGAAATGCACTCGATGGGTTTGGACTTCAGTACGCGCGGACGAAATGTGACCGTGATTTTTGGAGATGGCGCAGGCGCAGTCGTCATTCAACCGACGGAAGAAGAAAATAAAGGAATCCTTACTACACACTTACATTCTGACGGTACATATGCTGAGAAATTGTCATTTATAAATCCGGGCGCACACGGCGGCTACCACGCCAAAACAGCGGGCGAAACCACAGATTTTGGTTATTCCGACGCGGAATATGGAGAAATGTTTGTAAATGAACACATGATAGAAGAAGGCATGATTTTCCCGAATATGGAAGGGCAATTTGTGTTCAAACTGGCAGTGCAAAAATTCCCAGAAGTAATGATGGAAGCACTAAATAAAGTAGGTCTAAAACCTTCCGATATTGATATGTTCATCCCGCATCAAGCGAATTTGCGCATCAGCCAATTCGTACAGCAGAAAATGCAACTCCGCGACGACCAAGTTTGGAACAACATCCAGCGTTATGGCAATACGACTGCCGCTTCCATCCCAATTGCACTGTGTGAAGCGTGGGAAGCAGGGGCAGTGAAGGACGGGGATTTGGTATGTCTGGCGGCGTTTGGGAGTGGATTTACGTGGGGGTCGGCGCTCATTCGGTGGTGAGGTCTCCAGCGGATTTCGCAGATTTTTTTCCGAGGTTTTGCCTTTGCGCTCCTTACATCTAACTCCTGGAGTTTGTAATTTACAAGCTATCCGCGAAAATTCGCTAAATCTGCGTCATCCGCGTTCCAATTATGCTAAAAGAGCAATAATCTGTGAGAAAACCTGCGGAAGAAATTCCTAAGTGCATCTGCAATATTTCTATTGTAAAAGCTGTTTGTCACTTGGAAGGAAAACAAATAACAATATGAAAAGGCTGCTATTTGCTGCATTTTTGATGGCTGGCGTGTGTGCCTGGGCACAACCGGCGGAGACGAAAGCACAATTTGAAAAAGAATATAAAGAGCGCATTCAAAAAGAAACGCTTTATGGTCAGTACATTCCTGCCGACCTTACCGATGCATTCGTACAATTAAACAAGCTGATTGATTCAGAATCCAAAGTAAAGTTTAAAATGGCATCGGAACAAGATGCAGCACACAAGCTCTATTTCAGTTTTGGTCGTTGGATTATCGAAAATTGGGGTTTTTATGGCGGCTCTCGGCTGTCGCATTCTATCAAAGAGTTAGGCGTTACATTCCCAGAAGATATGGCACAGTTTATCATCGTTTCTTACCATCGCAATTTAAATAAAAGAGAATTGCATGTAAAAGAGCAAGTCACTTATTACAAAGAAATGCGCCGCAAAGAACACGAGGAACGGGCATTGAAAGGGAAAGTTATAAAAGAAGAAACGCGTATTGTAAAAAGTAAGCAGTGAAAAGGGATTGGTAAATTGTGATTTGTTATTGGTGATTGGTGATTGGTGATTTGGGGCGCTCGTTTCATTGACTCATTGCATTAAACTTTTATGAATTATTAGAACTTGTGCAATAAGTGTCTGTTCGCCATCATTTACAATCAAATAATCCGCTTGATTTATCTTTTCCTCCTCCAGCATTTGCTTTGAAATTCTAGCCTGTACAGCTTCCTGAGAAATTTGGTCTCGCTCCATCACTCGTTGAATACGAACGTCTAATGGCGCAGTCACCACAATTATTTTGTCCAACTCTTTATAACTTCCGCTTTCAAATAAAAGCGCAGCTTCTTTGAGTGTGTAGGGCACGTTTTGCTGCGTACGATGCCAATTTCTACCATCTTCAAAAACGGCAGGATGTACGAGCGCATTGAGTGCCTGTAATTTTTCAGGATTGTGAAAAGCAATTTCGGCGATGTACTGCCGATTTAATTCCCCTTTTTCATTATAAGCAGTTGCTCCAAATTCGTTTTTAATATCTTTTATTATATTCAAATCATTCGTCATCAACCACTTCGCACGTTCATCTGCATAGTAAACTGGAATACCCAGTATTTCAAATATTTTACAAACGGTCGTTTTGCCGCTGCCAATTCCGCCTGTGATTCCAACTTGAAGCATCTTTTGAAACAAATTATTATAAATTTAAAAACATTTTGTACTAAACAACTTACCTTCCCCGTTCAAATCCTACTCTTTTGCTATTTTTGCTAACGAAAGTAAACAAGAAATGACACAATATTCCAGAAGAAAAAAAGAAGGTACGGCAGTACGAGTCGGTATTTTTGCAATCATCATAAGTGCATTACTATTTATTTTTAATCGCTTTACGGGCAATACCGAACCGACCACGCCTGAATCAAATCCAGAGATTAAAGTCGAATCTTTTGATTTTATGCCGGAAGGCTCGCGTGGACAAGTCGTTCATAATCCGTACTTTGTACTTTCTTATTCTGAAAAACATGAACAAGCGGAGTGGGTAGCGTACGAATTGACTGCCGACCGACTCAATGAAAATTGGGTAGAGCGCACCGATGAATTCCTGCCGGATGACCGCATGGAGAATGGTTCTGCTGATTTGGCGGATTATAGAAATTCCGGCTACGACCGAGGACACCTCGCACCTGCTGCGGACATGGCTTTCAGTGAAGAAGCAATGCGGTATAGTTTTTTATTGAGCAACATCAGTCCGCAGGCGAAAAATTTCAACAAAGGCATCTGGCGAGAATTAGAAGAACTCACGCGCGCGTGGGCAAAGCAGAATAAAGCCTTATACGTAGTGACAGGTCCAATTTTATCTGAAGCTCCCAAGGGTACAATTGGTGAAAATGAAGTATCCGTTCCAACGGCATATTATAAAGTTTTATTAGATGTAACGGAGCCGCAAGTGAAAGGTGTCGGTTTTTTAATTCCAAATGCTGTCAGTTTTGAACCCTTGTATGAATTTGCAGTTTCGATAGATGAAGTGGAAAAGCGTACGGGTTTTGATTTTTTTCCAAATGCTGCACCAGAAGCCATAGAGCAAAATTTCAATCTGGACCTATGGGAATTTAGCAAGAAAAAACACGACCTTCGCGTCAATAAATGGAATAAAGAGTAATCCACGACTTTAATTGTGCATATCAACCCATCAACCCATCAACCTTTAAACCTATCAACCAATTTTCAGATGTCGAAGCAAGAACAGTTTTTGGAGCAAATGACGAATGGCTACACGTTCAAAGGCAACAGCATCGAATTAGGTGGCGCGATGTTGGATGGCGAATGTGTACCTGGTGCAACCATACGTCTTCCCTTGAAAACATTAAATCGGCACGGATTGATAGCGGGTGCGACGGGCGGCGGTAAAACCAAAACCCTCCAGATTCTTGCAGAGCATTTTGCGGAAAACGGCATTCCGTCGCTATTGATGGACATCAAAGGTGACTTAAGCGGGATCGCTGCGCCCGGTGTGAGCAATGCGAAAATCGAGGAACGACACCTTAAAATTGGATTGCCATTCGCGGCTGCTGGTAATTCGGTAGATTTTTTGACTTTATCGAATGAAAAAGGCGCGCGGTTACGGGCAACGGTGACAGAATTTGGTCCAGTTTTATTTTCGCGTATTTTGGGTTTGAATGATACGCAGTCGAGTATTATATCAGTTGTATTCAAATATTGTGATGATAATAATTTGCCACTGCTTGATTTACAGGATATTAGGAAGGTTTTGCAATATCTGACCAACGAAGGAAAAGCGGAAATTGAAGCGATGTATGGACGTATTTCTACCGATTCTGTCGGGACGATGATGCGTAAAATTGTAGAATTAGAACAACAACGGGCAGATGTTTTTTTTGGAGAGCGTTCGTTTGAAGTGCAAGATTTATGTAGGTTGGATGAAAAGGGGAGGGGCATGATTTCCATTGTGCGACTGACCGATATTCAAGACCGTCCGAAGTTATTTTCAACGTTTATTTTGCAAATGTTGGCAGAGATTTATTCAACTTTTCCAGAGGCGGGCGACGTGGACCAACCGAAACTCACCATTTTTATTGACGAAGCGCACTTAGTATTTGACGAGGCTTCCAGCGCGTTGTTGAATCAAATTGAAGCCATTATTCGACTCATTCGCTCCAAAGGAATTGGTATATTTTTTGTCACGCAAAATCCAGCGGATATTCCAGATTCGGTATTGGGGCAATTGGGTCTGAAAGTACAACACGCCCTCCGTGCCTTCACCGCCAAAGACCGCAAAGCGATTAAATTGGCAGCTGAAAACTATCCAATTTCCGAGTTTTATGATGTAGAACGAGTCATCACCGAGATTGGGATTGGCGAGGCATTATTTACCGCTTTGAATGAGAAAGGCTCACCCACGCCACTTGCCCACGTCATGCTCCGCGCGCCGCAGTCGCGCATGGATGTGCTGACGGATGCTGAAATTGATACGATTGTCTCTCGTTCTGCTTTGGTTAGAAAATATAATGAAGTGGTGAATCGGGAAAGTGCCCACGAGATTCTAACGGAAAAAATGCAGGAAGCCTTTGATACGGAGCAACAGCAAGAATTAAAAAATCAGCAAGCAAAAGCCGAAAAAGCAGTGCCGAAAAGACGTGTCAAAGCAGAAAAAAGTACGATGGAAGAAATCATTGATAGCCCGACTACACGGCAGATTGGAAATACGATTGCGAGAGAATTGACGCGAGGTTTGCTGGGCGTTTTGGGAGTTGGTGGAACGACTCGACGGAGAAAGAAAACGAGCTGGTTTTGATAGTCTCCCGCAGATGCCGCAGATTTTTTTATTCCGCTCATTCATTTTTCCTACAAACTTGTCACGTTTACAGAATCGTGAGGATGACAAGGGTTAGAAACGAAGTGACAAAAGAGAATCTGCGAAATCTGCGGGAGAACCCTACGGCTTATGTTTATTGCTGATTAACAGCGGCTTATACGACTTTGTATAGGACGACCAAGGCACACTTCTATAGAAATCCTTCGCAAAATAAGTGATAATCTGCTCAAATTCCTCCGGCGGACGAAAGCCTGCAATTGCTTGAATTAAATTCAAATCTTCATCCAAAAATACCACCGACGGATAGCTCAATTTGCCATTCAACAATTCTGCTGCCAGTTCATTGTAGCCGCGATTTGGGGCTGTTTTTACAAATTTGTACTCCTTATTTTTGTACTTCAATGTCTGTTTTTGTTCGGCATCAAACTTCACTGGATAGTAGTGTTCATTCATGTATTTAGCGATGCCCGGCTGTTGAAATGTTTCCTTGTCCATTTGCTCGCACCACTTGCACCAGTCGGTGTACACATCGAGTACTAGTTTTCTTTTCTCTTTTTTCGACAACTCCATTGCCTGCTCCCACGTGAGCCAGTTCACTTTTTGGGTCGTTTCCTGCGCTCCAACGGTTGATACCAAAAACACGCTGCATAGAAGAATTGACAGAGCGACGCTTATATTTTTCATCCTGAAATCCTGTTTTAGAAATTTGACTGCAAAGTAATGACTTAACAACAAAATAAAAAAGGGGCTTATGATGCAAAACCACCACTTTAATGGAAGTTTAACGAATGTGAATATTCTGATAACGAATCATTTGATTATCCGCCAATTGATAGCGTCCGATAAGTCGTCCCGATAGCTGCGGTGCGTCAACTCCTTCGTCTAATGTCTGATTCCCAATCAGCACTCGTGCTTCGTCCCACAGATTTTGGTCTATGAAACTTTGCAAAAGTGTAGCACCGCCTTCCACCAGCAAGGTCGTTATTTTTTGCTTGTGTAATGTTCTTAAAAGTATAGATAAAAAATCTTGTTCAAATGGAATAGACCAATATTCTATATTGGAGGTTGCAGGTTCGACGTTATGTGAATTTGTAACAATAATTGTTTTTAGTTGATTATCAAATATATGCAGGTTTTTGGGCAATGTCAAATTTCGGTCTAACACAATGCGAATAGGAGATTTACCAAAATACAAACGATTGGTTAACTGTGGATTATCAATGAGCGCTGTGTTGGTTCCAATCAAAATAGCGTCCACTTCATTACGCCATTTGTGTACTAATTTTCGAGTATATTTGTTACTAATCCAATATTTTTTATTACTTATTCCGAATTTTCCATTAAATGTTTGCGCATACTTTAAAATAACATACGGACGCTCGTGCGTGACAAAATGATTGCGAAAGCGACTTAAAAATTCTCCTTTTTCTTGCAAAATGCCTATCACAACTTCTATGCCATTAGACCTTAAAATCTTCACACTTTTTCCTGCTACGCCAGGCGTTTTATCCAAACACGAAAGGACTACTTTTGAAATGTGATGTTGCAAAATCAAATCGGTACACGGTGGCGTTCGACCATAAATGCAGCAAGGTTCCAGCGAAACATAGAGCGTAGATTGACTTATCAAATGCGTGTCCTCCGGCTTTACACTTTGCACGGCGTTTACTTCTGCGTGAGCGGCTCCATATTTTCCGTGCCAACCTTCCCCGATAATCCGGTCATTATACACCAACACAGCACCCACCATTGGATTGGGCGAGACACTACCCGCACCTAATTGCGCCAAGTCAAAACAGCGTTGAATGTATAATTCCTCTTTTGTCACAAAAATGTTTGAATTTATGCTTTGTTAGTTAGAATTTTGAATCAAGATATTAGCGGCTTTTAAACATTAACCGGTTTTCCAATGCTTATTTTTTCCAATCGAAAATACAATCTCGCCATTACATAAGCCAATAATATGCCAAATAATGCCCCACTCAAAATATCTAGCGGATAATGCACGCCCACGTACACTTGACCCAGCGCGATGGATGCCGCCCAAAGGTAAAGTGGCAAGCGAATTCTTCTGTAAAATTGTCCTAATGTCATACTTAAAAAAGCGGCGACGGCAAAGTGATTCGCTGCGTGTGTAGATGGAAAACTGTAGCCACTTCCGCAGGAAATGACCAAATGTACTTTCTCTTCCAGTGTGGCATCATTGCAAGGGCGAATTCGTTGTACATTTTTTTTGATGAGCTGACTGGCAATGTTATCTGAAATACCGATGAGCAACGCCATTGTTAGAATGAGATATAACCCTTTGATTTTGAACCGATAAATCACAAAAATGGCTAAAAACACGTACAGCGGAATCCACGTTGATTTTTCGCGCCAGATGGGCATAATTGCATCCAGAAAAGGATTTTGCCAGCCATTATTTATCAAATAAAAAAGTTGTTCATCCAATTGGAGTAAGCTTGTCATGCGTGTTGAATTACAGTGCGTTTGGGGCGATGCCCATATTTAATCGGCTTTAAACCTCAAATATATCACACCCTGCTGAAAAAAGAGGGTTCTCTTTGATAAATGTGGGATGGAAGCCGCCGCGTGGATAAATTTTTTAATTTTGTCGGCGAATCGTAGCACAGGGTTTACCCTGACCTCGTCCACCAGCCTTAAGGCTGGCAATACGAATTCAGCTTAAAGGCTGTGCTACAAAAATCACTACAACTTGGCACTTATCAAATCCATCTCCGGCATTCGCGGCACCATTGGCGGCTACGCTGGCGACAACCTCACACCGCAAGACCTTGTCTCCTGCACGGCTGCATTTGGCTATTGGATGTTACAAAATGGGCATCCACCAAAAGTGGTCATCGGGCGCGACGGGCGCGTGTCGGGCGCGTTGGTGAGCAGTTTGGTTTCAAATACCTTACTGGCATTAGGCATTGAAGTCGTTGATTTGGGCTATTCTACTACACCGACGGTAGAGATGGCGGTCGTTTGGGAACAAGCAGGTGCGGGCATTATTTTGACGGCAAGTCATAATCCGATGGAGTGGAATGCGCTTAAATTATTGAATCACAAAGGCGAATTTATTTCGCAGCGAGACGGGGAAGCGTTTTTACAATTATTACAAAAAGGAGAAATTCAATATGCGAGTGTCGAAAAATTGGGACAATATCGTACAGCAGACGGATATATTGAGCGACATATTGAAGCTATTTTAAAAATGCCATTGGTAAAAAGTGCGTTATCGGATATTCAAAATCGCAAATTTAAAATAGTGGTAGATTGCATCAATTCTACTGGTGTCATTTCCGTCCCACCTTTATTACAAAAATTAGGTTGTGAAGTGATTGTTTTAAATGGCGAAATGAATGGACAATTTGCACACAATCCAGAGCCGTTGCCGGCGCACATGCAAGATTTGGCGAAAGCGGTGGTACAAGAAAAAGCAGATTTAGGCATTGCTGTTGACCCAGATGTAGACCGCTTGGCGCTCGTTTGTGAAAATGGCGCGTTTTTTGGAGAAGAATATACGTTGGTGGCAGTGGCAGATTACGTTTTACAGCATACAAAAGGCGCGACAGTTTCCAATTTGTCCTCTTCCCGTGCGCTACGTGACGTGACGCAACAGCATGATTGTGAATACTTTGCAGCAATGGTCGGCGAAGTTAATGTGGTTGAAAAAATGAAAGCGGTGAATGCAGTCATCGGCGGCGAGGGAAATGGCGGCGTGATTGTACCGGAATTGCATTATGGACGAGATGCTTTGGCTGGAATTGCTTTGTTTTTGGCGCATTTGGCGAAAGCCGGACAACAACCTTCCGAATTGCGAAAGCGTTATCCAAATTATGAAATGGTGAAAGATAAAATCGCGTTGACCCCAGACATTGATATTGAAAAATTGTTAAAAGCATTACACCGAAAATATCAAGGCGAGCAGTGTGATATGCAAGATGGTTTAAAAATTGATTTTGCAGATGGTTGGCTCCATTTGCGCAAGTCGAATACCGAGCCGATTATCCGTATCTACGCCGAAGGAACGACTGAAGCAATCGTGCAATATTTAATAAAAGATATTCACGCCAATGTAACAGAAATACTAAAGATGTAAAATGTGATTGGTGATTGGTGATTCGTTATACGCTCACGAATCACATTTTACAAATCACGAATCACCTTTTACAAATCACGAATCACATTTTACAAATCACGAATCACCTTTTACAAATCACGAATCACATTTTACAAATCACGAATCACATTTTACAAATCAC
>CAZJXN010000006.1:19367-41157 GCA_964549655.1 uncultured Saprospiraceae bacterium | reverse complement strand
TTTTACAAATCACGAATCACATTTTACAAATCACGAATCACATTTTACAAATCACAAATCACATTTTCATGCAACGAGTTTTTTTTGATAATGCCGCGACCACGCCCCTGAGTGAAGAAGTGCTGCAAGTGATGCTGGAAGTGATGCGTACCAACAATGGAAATCCTTCTTCGATACATGCGGAGGGCAGGAAAGCCCGTGCTGCTATTGAGCAGGCGCGTAAACAAATTGCAAAATATTTGAATGCTTCCATCGGGGAAATTTTCTTTACATCCGGTGGCACAGAATCCAGTAACATGGCGCTCAAATGTGCGGTGCGCGACTTGGGCGTGACGCGCATTATCAGTTCGCCGATTGAACATCATTGTGTGTTACATTCTTTAGAAGCATTAAAGAAAACGGATGAAGTGGAAGTAGCATATTTACAATTGGATGAAAAGGGTAGGGTAGATATTAAACATTTAGAAAAATTATTACAAGACAATAATCATAAAACACTCGTCTCACTCATGCACGCCAATAATGAAATTGGTACGATGATTAATTTAGATGAAATCTCAAAACTTTGTCAGCAATACGGCGCATTTTTTCATACCGATACGGTGCAAACAATGGGTTATTATCCAATAGATTTACAAAAAACGAAAATCAATTTCTTGTCTGGTTCGGCGCACAAATTTCACGGTCCAAAAGGTATCGGATTTATTTACATCAACGGAGAAAATAGTGTAAAACCATACATTGACGGCGGCGCGCAGGAACGCAATATGCGCGGTGGCACGGAAAATTTGTACGGCATTATCGGTCTGGCAAAAGCGCTTGAACTGGCTTATGAAAACATGGACACCCGCGAGGCATACATAAGAGAAGTGCGAGATTATTTGCGGCAGCAATTGCAAGAAAATTTTGAGGATATTCAATTTAATGGTGATATTGAAAATGGGCATTATAAATTGTTGAGTGTTTCCTTTCCACCTTCCTCCAAGTCGGATATGTTGTTATTTAGCTTGGATATTGCAGGGGTAAGTGTGTCGGGTGGCAGTGCTTGTAGTTCGGGGGCGGATCAAGGTTCTCATGTGATTGCGGCGTTGCATCCCAATTCTGAACGCACGACAGTTCGATTTTCGCTTTCCCATTTGAATACAAAAGCAGAAGTAGATTTTGTAATGGAAAAGTTGAAAGCTATATTGCCTGTAATGAAAATGGTCTGATGACTAAACTTCCTACGTCTTCTGGATGGGAGCGTCACCAGACCAATTGAAGGTGTGCCACATTTTGGAAATGCGGCACACCTATTAAATACTTTTAACTTAGTTCGTCAATACCACTTTTTGTGTCACAATGCCTTTTTCAAATCGAAGTTTGGCAAAGTAAATACCCGGCGGCAGACTGCCTTTTCGCAAAGTGAACGTATTATCTTTCATGCGTAAGTGCGATTGCACAATTCTACCACTCACATCCAATAACAAGACTTCCAAAATCGGGAAATTGGCAGCCGATTGGAAATTCACAACATCATTTGATGGGTTTGGCGATACTTTCAAATCCACTAATTTTGCATCTAAAATCTCCACTGTAGAGGTAAGGGCACAACCCAAATTCAATGCCGCACAAGCACGTGGCGCATAGTATTTCAAAATCGTATCAACATACGTCAAAGCTAATGCTTTGGACATATTTGGATTGGTTATCAAGCTATTACGATGAATCGTATCCGCATTATAACTAGAGCCTAAAGCCAT
Source organism: uncultured Saprospiraceae bacterium (assembly GCA_964549655.1). Taxonomy (GTDB): domain Bacteria; phylum Bacteroidota; class Bacteroidia; order Chitinophagales; family Saprospiraceae; genus JADJNW01. The sequence goes on along the minus strand of CAZJXN010000006.1, from coordinate 39,415 downwards.
ATTAGTACCAGCTACTACTGCATTAAACGTTGCTTTGTCCCACCATTCCCATAAGCCAGAGCGCAAGCTGTCACTTTGGGTAATAAATGGATAAAAATTATCGGTTGCCAATGTAATATTTTGCTGCTGATACACAATCGGCACTTGGCTTAACGCTTTTACACGCAAGGTCAGCGCATCCGTTCGAGTATTCGCAGGAGCTAATACTGCATTTGAACCTTTTGCATTCGCACTTCCTACTACGACTCTGGAGCCAGATACATTCACCACAAAGTCGCCCGTAGTAGGTACAATAACTGGACCATTCGCAAAAGGCGCAAAAGGATCACGCAGGAAGTGATAAGCGATGACTGCCGGTTCGCCTGGTCTGCCTTCAATCCAAGAGGAATCACCTAAAGCGCCGCCCATATTGACAGCCAGTTTAAAATCAGAGCTATAGCCAACGTGGTTTGGCAGATTGATTGTTTTTTGTTGAATACCATATACATCGCCTACCAAATTGGTGTCAATGTAAGACTGTAACGTTTGCGTGTTAATAAATTTCGGAAGGATAAGCTCCTGATAACGATCCAAATAAGCCGATGCTAAAGAAAGATAGCCACCGGTACCTTGTCCCCATACTACAATTTTTTCGGTATCAATTCCATACGGATTGCTGCTTTCTGCCACGCCTTTGCGTAAGAAGCGAATGCAGGAGCGTACATCCTGAATACCGCGATAAACGGCATTGAGCAAGGTGCCAGTGCGCGTGTTCTGCCCAGCAGAACCCGTAGCTACTGGGTTCCAGCCCTGTCGATACGTAGCGGCGATAGCCACATAACCCATTTTAGCCAGGCGCGTACATATTTCTACTACCGTAGAATCAAGGCGTGAACCGGTCACTTGTCCGTTGATAATCGGTGGCAGGAAAGAGCCAGTGTGCAAATAAATAACTACCGGACGCTTCGTAGCCGTATCGCCAGCCGGGCGGTACACATCCATGCGTAGGTCAATGGGTGCTGGAGGGCTTGTCAGTACAGAAACGTTGCGGGCATATATCACGTTTCGTTCTATGGTCACTTGCGCAAAAACTTGATTCAAATATCTCGTTTGTGCGTTGAGGACTGCTGCCGATCCGATGCAAAAAGTAAGGATAAGTAGTAGTGTGTTAATTTTTTTCATAATCCAAGTTTGTTTAATCAATCGTTTAGTTAATTTTAATAATCTTAATATACCTGCTTTTTATTTTTGTTTAAAATCATATACAATCGAAAAATACGCTAAGCGACCGATGCGAGGACCGCCATACGTTTGGAACTGCATATTGTCTAATATGTTAGAAGCGCCTAATTTGAAAGTGCTATTTATTTTACTGGCGCGCCAATTGACTTGTGCATCCAATAATTCGTACTGTGGAATCGGTCCTGTAAACTGCGGCGACCCTTCAAATAGGAACCCATCTATCCACTTGTAGTTCACGTTGAAACCAAAATTACTAAACTTCAAACCAGCAATGTTTAATGGAATATCTCTACCGGCTATGCCCAAGTTGAATTTATGTTCCGGCGTATTAAAAGCAGGAATGATCGGGTCATCGCTTTGGGTATTAAGTTTATTCCAAGAGTAATTGCCAGTGAAAGCATAGAGTTTCCAAAAATAATAATTCGTCCCGATGGAAAATCCTTGCGTCGTTACGCGGTCAGTCGCATTGGCGGCTACGCGATACACTTGCACATCCACTGGTAAGCCCGTCGTATTTTCAAAAGTAGCATCTATGCCCAAATTATAGCCAATAAAATCTTGATAAAAACTATAATAATAAGTGGCATCCACGTACACTTTATTAAACAGCAAGGTACGATAGCCCGCTTCTACGGTGCGCACTTTTTCCGGTTCAATCGGCTTTACATCAAAAAAATCTAACTGATTGTTATCCAGTGTATTCAAATAATTTTCTACCGATTCTACTGTAAGCAGATCATTAAATCCATTCAAATTACCGATAAGGATTGCACGACCTACATTATAAAATAAGTATTGGTCGCTCAAAGTCGGATTGCGAATAGCGGAAGAAAATGACAACCGCAACGTGTTATTTTGGGAAGGCGAATACACCATAGAAGCTGCCGGAGAAAGCAGATAATCGAAATTCTCATTTTTATCCATGCGCAGCGAACTGCTCACTTTCAACACGTTATTAAATTCCACCGTGCCACCACCATATATACCATATTCATACGTATCAATATTTCGACCAAAAGTATCCAACAAAATAGAGCCTTGCGAATTGGGCATATACATCCGCGCATTGCCACCTACCAAAAGATCAAAATCAGTAATGCTACCGCTTTCTACAAGGTTATTGAATTTGTACTCGCCATGCGCGTGCGCCAAAGCCGACCGATCATAAAATCGAGTGCCTCCTTCCGTAAAAGAAACGCTGGATGTGATACCATTAAATTGCTGTTGAAAACGGTCGGTGCCCGGCTCATAGAAATCTCTCGTACCATCAATCGGGTTGCCAGTGTTCGCTGCTATCTGGGCTTCTCTATGCCGTTGGAAAAGTAAGTCATTGATTTTCGGATTACTTAAAAAAGTACTCAATGCGGCTCGAAATTCCGCCGGTTTCCCCAAGAAATTCAGCGGGTCAGGATAACCTTCCTGCATTCGGAGACCTGGTAACACATTGATTTGCCAGTAGTTGATATAATCCGAGCGCCATTGATTATTAGGCTTGGCATTTTGTTGTAATAATAAAGCTGTAAAATAAGGGTCATAAGAATTACCAGCATCTTCATGCGTCACGTATGCGCGCAGGAAATATTTATCCAATTTATTCAGTTCAATTCGGTGTTGAAAAAATCGAATATCTTTCAAACTGTAACGATTATCGCCTTGGTAAACCGTCGTACCTGTGCTAAAATTAGAGGCAAGAATTAACTCCGGCGATTGCACATCTTTTTCAGGCTGTAAACGCCAATGCAGCGCAGCACCGAGTTTCAAGTTTTTAGAATCATAATCCACCAAATCTTTCTCCTGATAACCTCTGCGGTGAATAATGCCTAACCCGGGATTTGCTAAAGAGTTGGAAAAGTCATTGGCAGTCAGGTATTCATCTCCATAGTTATTGACCGCATCGTAGCCGCCCGGATTGTCAAAACCTGTTTCTGTGTCGTACACTGGATCGTAATTATCCGCTTGCCAGTCATCGGCACGCATATACGCGAAATTTAATTTGTAAGCAAAAGATTCTTGCTCGTCTTTGTTTTTAAATGCTTGTGCCCAGCGTACTGCCGTTTCTACCAGATTTCGTTCTCCCACTTTTATCATCGCACTCAAGCCTTTTTGCAAAAAAGGGTTTTTGGTTTCCATGCTAATTACGCCGTTGAAGGCATTCGGACCATAAAAAGCAGAACTTGCACCTATTATAAGGTTGACCCGATTCACATCCAATTCAGAAGAACCTAAAAAATTGCCCAAAGAAAAATTCAAGCCGGGCGATTGATTGTCCACCCCGTCAATAATTTGTAAAGAACGAACTGGACTGGTACTATTGAAACCGCGTGTATTGATAATTTTAAATCCTAAACTGGCGGACGTGAGGTCTACGTCTTTAAGTGCGCCCAAGCCATCATAAAAATTAGCGGCGGGTGTTTCCCGGATGGCAATATTATCCAGACTTTCCATCGTGAGTGCAGACTGTTGCTGCCGCTCGGAAATCCGCCTACCCACTACCTCTACCGCAGCAATGAGTACGTCGTTGGAACTCAATTGTATTTTAATAGGCTGCTTGTCAGTCGTCACTTGCACATCCAGTGAATTGTAACCAGTGTAACTTACACTCAACGTAAGCGGTAAGGACTCGGCGGTATTCAATTCAAAAGCACCATTTACATCCGTATTTATACCAATGGTGGTGCCTTTTATAAGCACACTGGCAAAAATAAGCGGCTCGCCGGTCGTGGCATCCGTCACTTCTCCTCGCAATACGCGCTGTGCATACATGCTGGATGGCAGGAGTAGAATTAGAACAAAATTAAGGATAACACGGTATTGCACAAATTTCATATCTTTTTATTGGCTCTATTTGGTAATATATTTTTCAGCAAGGCAAAATAGGTATTTTTGAAACAGGGTTAATTAATTGTGAAGAAAAAATTATCAGGTTTACACAATTGCTGACAAAAACGGCAAATAGCGGGTTGAAAATTAATTTTATTGGCTGAATCTAATGGAATATACGTTCAAAATTAGTCTACAAAAAATTGTGTCTATACCTGATATATTATTTTACCTAAAATGCTTATATTTCGCAATATTCCCAAAAACAGAAGATTTTCGCTTGTTATACCCATTTTCAAGCAAATTATTTCCCATGCTTTCATGGGCAGGTAAATTATTTGTAACTCATCTAAAACTCAGAGAGCGTGTTGTACAAAGTCAAACTCAAAAACGCCGACGACGTAGTGTTGTTAGACGACAAGGTATATGAGTACCTCACTACCGACCCCTACCTCCTTCAGGTGGATTTCGTCAACAACCTTCGTAAACATTCCAGCGGCTGCGCGGTTTTTCAAAAAACTTGGAAAAAAGCGGACGGTGGCTATAAAACGGAGACCATCTACTTGCACAAACTTGTTGCCGAAAAATTTCTAAACGGTGGAAAGACCCTCGACAACAATCTGGTAGGTGCCAAAAACGGTAACAAACTCGATTGTCGTTTGGAAAACCTGCTGTATCGTTCGCGTTCCATTGCCAGCCGGAAGCGCAAGACGAGCAGCCGCGCTGGTTATACAGGCGTGTACAAGGAAAATAATCGTTTTCGAGCAGTCATTTCCGTCAATCGGCGGTCTATTCACATCGGGATGTTTGCTACGGCTGAGGAAGCGGCTTTGGCTTACAACAAAAAATCAAGAGAATTGTACGGAGATGATGGTAAAATCAATGTGTTGAAACCGAAGAAAAGCGTAGAATTTGATATGGAAGAGGCGTGATGGGAATTTGGATGCCAGATGCCAGATATTAAGATGTCAGACTTTTTAAGTGGATTTTCTGACTTCTCTGTTCTCTGCTCTGACTGCTTTGATGGCACGAGTCATTTCGCGTTTTCCGGGCGGTCCCGGGGGTGATTCTACCTGAAAACCTACATTTTTTAATCGTCTTTTTACAATGCCTTTTGCACAATAGGTGACGAGTACTCCATTGGGGCGAAGCGCATCGTACATGGCTTGAAGTAGCGGAAGTTCCCACAATTCTGGTTGGGTGTCCGGCGGAAAGGTGTCAAAATAAATGAGGTCGAAACGATTCTGATAAGCAATAGATTCAAATCGCGCATTCACTTTTTGAAAATGAAAAGCTGAGGTGAGGGAATGAATTGTGTTCCAATCACTTGTGTGCATCTGATGAAATAAACCTTGAAGGGGTTGAACCTCTAAAATCACTGGATAATTTAGAGCACCAGCTTGCTCAATGGAGATTGGGTAGGCTTCTATTGTTTCGTAGTGAATTTGCCAGCCGTGTTTTTCTGATGCTAATAAAGTTAAAAAAGCATTCAAACCCGTGCCAAAGCCCAGTTCCAGCGCGGCTATTTCTTTTTGTTGCAATGCTTTGAAATACAAACCAGCTTCAATAAAAACGTGGCGGGACTCTTGAATAGCGCCGTATTTGGAGTGATAAGAAACCCCGTACACTTTCGATAGCATAGAATGCGAGCCATCCTGCGTTTCAAAAATAGTGCTTTGTTCCATAGCAATTAAGACACAGCCGGAAAACAACTACGCAATTCGTCTACCGAAATATCCAAATGAGAGACATCGCAAATACACTCGCCATCTCGAATGAGCAATACCTGCGGAGATTCGTGGTAAACGCTAAAAGCGGCTGATACAAAATTAGACACTTCGCGATACGCAATCAGGTCAAGGAAATACGCCTCTACTTCATCTGCCTCAAAATCCCAAGCGTTTTCCAAGCGATATTTTGCAATCGCACTCACCGAGCAGCGCGTACTGTGTTTGAAAATAACGCAAGGTTTCTCCTGTGATAAATCAATCAAAGCACTTACTTGCTCTTTTTTTGTCAATGGTATCCATCGAACCATATATCAAATTAAATAAGATTAGGTGTGGCGTCCCGCTAAATGACGGGATGCCACACTTAATTAAAACTAAGTAAATATGTTAAAAGAAAAATAGTACGGTAGACTTCAACACGTCCAATATATCTATTGAAAAGTTGGTTGGGCAACCGTAGCCGCGATTACAGGAAGAACAGAGAACAACTACTGCCAAAGCTGCTACCATCTGAGCCGACTTTTTTGCGAGGGCTTTGTTTTTCATTGATTTGATAATTTTTGTATATGTTATGAGATTTTTATACTTAAACAACGTTGAAACGGCAAAGAAGTAACGCTTATTTTGTAGAAAAGGTTGGACTTCCCTGTTTTTTACAAAGATAGATTTTTTTGGAATATCGGTTAGCTTAATTTGAATTTTAAAGGCAAGGTAATGATAGATTTAAACACTTCACCATCTTTAATAGCAGGAAACCATTCTATCTGTGTACTAAGCTGTCGAAATGTTCGAATCGCTTCGTTATCCAGAACTGGATGAACACTTTTGCTAATACCAACGTATTGACTTTAATATTTTAATTTATTCTTATTTCGTAAAAAAAAGCGACATCCGTTTTACCGAATGTCGCTCTGCTTTTAATCTTGAAAATGCTATAAATTCTGATCAATAATCATCATCGTATCCACCGCCGCCGCCGCCAGCTGCTGCACCCGTATCTTTTTTCGGCTTTTCGTTGATGGCAACTTGCGTCGTCAGAATCATACCGGCTATCGAAGCGGCATTTTCCAGTGCGATGCGCGTCACTTTTGCTGGGTCAATGACACCCGCCAATTTAAGATCTTCGTACACATCGGTACGCGCATTGTAGCCATAGCTTCCTTTGCCGTCCAATACTTTCCGCAAGATGATGGAGCCTTCCATACCAGCGTTTTCAGCGATGTTGCGCAAGGGAGCTTCGAGGGCTTTTTTTACAATTTCAATACCGATATTCTCGTCATCATTGACACCTTTCAAATTTTTCAAAGCAGAAATAGCGCGCACCAAAGCCACGCCACCACCCGTCACAATTCCTTCTTCTACAGCGGCACGCGTTGCGCTCAGGGCATCATTCACACGATCTTTTTTCTCTTTCATTTCCATTTCCGTAGCTGCGCCAACGTACAGGATTGCTACACCGCCCGACAATTTTGCCAAACGCTCCTGCAATTTTTCCTTATCGTAATTAGAAGTCGTATTGTCTATTTGTTGTTTGATTTGATTCACGCGAGCTTTGATGTCTTCTTCACCGCCATTGCCACTTACGATCGTCGTATTATCTTTGTTGATCACTACTTTTTCGGCTTGACCGAGGTCGTCCAAACCAGCGTTTTCCAATTTATAACCTTGTTCTTCGCTGATGACCGTTCCACCTGTCAAGATGGCAATATCTTCCAACATCGCTTTGCGGCGGTCGCCGAAGCCTGGCGCTTTCACTGCTACTACTTTCAATGAACCACGCAAACGATTGACAACCAGCGTACCAAGTGCTTGAGATTCAACATCTTCTGCAATAATGAGCAAAGGACGATTGGTAGCAACTACCTTTTCCAGCACCGGCAAAATATCCTGCAGGTTAGAAATTTTCTTGTCGGTGATGAGAATCAACGGAGCTTCATATTCTACGATCATTGTTTCCGCATTCGTCACAAAATAAGGCGAGAGATAGCCTCGGTCAAATTGCATACCGCTCACTTCTTCCACGTAGGTTTCGGTGCCTTTGGCTTCTTCTACCGTGATCACGCCATCCACCGTTACGCGCTTCATAGCATCGGCGAGCAATTTGCCCACTTCTTCTTCATTGTTAGAGGATACCGTACCGACCTGTTCAATTTTATCAAAGTCATCTCGTACAATCTCCGCCTGCTCTTTGATATTAGCTACGACTGCTTTGGTCGCTTTGTCAATGCCGCGCTTCAAGTCCATCGGATTGGCACCAGCTACTAAGTTTTTTAAGCCATCCGTTACGATTGCCTGTGCCAGTACCGTTGCGGTCGTTGTGCCATCGCCTGCAATATCCGCCGTTTTGGAAGCCACTTGCTTGAGCATTTGAGCGCCCATATTTTCGATGGCGTCTTCGAGTTCGATTTCTTTCGCCACCGTTACCCCGTCTTTTGTAATTTGAGGTGCGCCATAGCTTTTTTGAATGACCACGTTGCGTCCTTTCGGACCCAGCGTCACTTTCACGGCATTTGCCAGTTTGTCAATACCCTTTTTTAGTTTTTCTTGGGCAGCTCTATCAAATGTTATTTCCTTTGACATATAATTTTAATTTTTAATTTTCAATATAGAATATAAAGAAGAGAGAAGACAGAATAGATAAGTCAAAATATAATATTAAAAATATTACGTATCTAATCTGGCATCTGACTTCTGGCATCTAATTTATAGAATGACCAAAATCTCGTCCTCCCGCATGATAAGGTATTCTTCACCAAAATAATCAATCGGTTGACCAGCGTATTTGCCATATAAAACAGTGTCGCCTACGTGTACCGACATTAGGTTGCCGTCTTTGCCAGGACCAACTGCTACGATTTCGCCTTTTTGCGGTTTTTCTTTTGCCGTGTCCGGAATGATCAGACCGCCGCGTGTCACTTCTTCAGCTGCAGCCGACTTTATTACGACTCGGTCGCCAATCGGTTTCATAGATATTTCGCTCATTTTGAATACGTTTTTTTTCTCATTTTGAAAGGAATGCAAATGTAGGAATTTTGTCTACTTCGCCACGCACAATAGTAGTGCCAACTTAGAAAATATGATTTTTGAATCGTAAATGAAATGTTGCGAGTGCCAAAATGACAGCTAAGTGATATGCGGATGTGCTAATATGCCGATTTGCGGATGACTCGCCGTCAATTTGGTATTTGATAAAATTGATAAGACAGTCCAACAGTCGCAAAATCTAAATTTAAACTTTAAAATTTTTGAACTTTACCTTTCAAAACCTTACTTTTGCATCCGCAAAAAAACGAAGACTCGATGGGACGTGCATTTGAATACCGCAAGGATCGAAAAATGAAGCGCTGGGCAAACATGGCGCGTGTGTTCACTAAAATTGGTCGCGAAATCGCCATTGCTGTAAAAGAGGGTGGGGGCGACCCTAATTATAATTCTCGACTACGCTTGGCGGTGCAAAACGCGAAGACTGCCAATATGCCCAAAGCGAACGTGGAAAATGCCATCAAAAAAGCCTTGTCGAAAGACGCCGAAGATTATGATGAGGTCGTGTATGAAGGCTACGCGCCGCACGGGATAGCGGTGGTCGTGGAAACGGCAACGAACAATAACAACCGTACCGTCGCCAACGTCCGGCACGTTTTTTCCAAGTATGGCGGTTCTCTGGGCACTTCCGGTTCGGTAGAATTCATGTTTAATCGCAAAGCAGTTTTCAAAATAAAAGCGAATGAATTAGACCCGGAAGAGTTGGAATTAGAGTTGATTGATTATGGCTTGGACGAATTGAAACGTGAGGAAGATATGCTGGTGTTATATACGAATTTTTCCGATTACGGCACGCTGCAAAAGGCATTGGAAGAGCGGAATCTGGAGGTGGAAAACGCAGAGTTGTTGCGTATTCCCACGCACGCCAAAGCATTGAATGATGAGCAAGTAGAAGACGTAATTAAGTTAGTAGAGAAATTAGAAGAGGACGAAGATGTTATTAACGTCTTTCATAATATGGACGAAGAATAATTTGACAGCATACTAAAATTTGGTAAGCATATTTAATTTAATTTTTTTTGGAATATTAAAAAGTTAGTGCATCTTTGTATTCGAATTCTTCAAAACGCAAAACTAAGGCGTTTTTCCCAAACAAAAACTTCAAACACAAGACTATCTAACGCACTTCAGCGATTGAGAGCCATTAATCCGTTTTTAGTCAACATTTTTTTCTTATACCTATTTTGTCCCAAGAGCTAATACACACAAATTAGTCAGTATCAAACCTTACACACATGATGCACACTGCATGATGTATCCTCGTGCGCTTTATGCACACTTGGCAACCCTTTCACACATTCAGATTTACACAACTCTTTTTTTTGACACCTGAATACCATTCTTAGAACCGATTTTTGTTCAATAATTCAGAGTGACTACTTCAGAAGCACCGCTTTTATGGATGGTCACGATGAATATTTTACCGTATTCCGCATCGTCGAGTTGTTGGAAGCGATTCTCTTTTATCAATAGGTTTACAAGATTCGGTGTGGTGTTGGAATGTCCGGCTACTAAGATAGTTTTGCCCCATTTTTTGCGCAAGGCGTCGGCAAACGCGGTCAGGTCATTGGTTTTATAAGAAGCGATGTTTTTACCCAATTTACCGGCAATCGGCGCTATTGTGCTACTGGTACGCTTGAAAGGCGTGCTGTGCAGCTCGTCAATGTTGGCATCTTTCAAAACGCGCACCAATCGCTCTGCGCGGTCTTTGCCTGTTTTGGATAATTCGGTATCTGCATCTGCTGTGGCTTTTTCGGCGTGCCGTACCAAAATAATAGTCACAAATTGAGTGGAGTCAACGGGTAGTGCCGTCGTCATTGCCATTGCCTGAAAAGTTATGATGCTTATCGCAGTAGTAAATAAAGTGCGGAAAAATTTCATAATTTCAAATTTTAAAAATAAAGAAGCCCTGATTCCATTCAAACCAAGGCTAATTTAGATGATAATGATTTTTTTAATAACGAGCCGAGCAATTACAAAATTGCCTACCATTTAATTCTTTAAAATTCTTTCAACACTTCTCTTGAAATAACTAATTTTTGAATCTCGGAAGTGCCTTCCCCAATCGTACATAATTTCGCATCCCGATAAAATTTTTCCACCGGAAAGTCTTTCGTGTACCCATATCCGCCGTGTATCTGCACGCTGTCCGTCGCCACCTCTACTGCAATTTCAGAAGCATAATATTTTGCCATCGCGGAGAGCTTAGTGGTATTTTCATGCCGGTCTTTCAAGTCGCCTGCCCGACGCGTCAGTAATTCCGCTGCTTCGATTTTGACTGCCATATCTGCCAATTTAAACGCAATGCCCTGAAAATTAGCAATGGGCTGTCCAAATTGTTGTCTTTCTTTTGAATATTTCACGGAAGCCTCATACGCGCCTTTCGCAATACCTAACGACAACGCCGCAATTGAAATGCGACCGCCATCCAAGATTTTCATGGATTGAATAAAACCTTCGCCTTCTTTACCCAACACTTGACTTTTGTATACCCGACAATTGTCAAAAATCATTTCTGCCGTTTCGGAAGCCCGCATACCCAATTTATTTTCTTTTTTACCAGCGCCAAAGCCCGGCGTGTCCCGCTCTATAATAAAAGCAGTCATTCCACGACTATCGAGCAACTCGCCTGTGCGCGCAATGACGACTGCTACATGACCGGATTTTCCATGTGTAATCCAGTTTTTGGTGCCATTCAGTATGTAATAATCTCCATCTTTTTCAGCTACACATTGCATCCGCATGGCATCGCTGCCGGTGTTGGGCTCCGTCAAGCCCCAAGCGCCAAGCCATTCGCCGGTGGCGAGTTTGGGTAGGTATTTTGATTTCTGTTGTTCACTGGCAAATTGTAGAATATGATTGGTACACAGCGAGTTATGCGCAGCAACGGATAAGCCGATAGAACCACATACTTTGGAAATCTCTTCAACAACCGTAATATATTCTTGATAAGTAAGACCGGCACCGCCATATTCCTCTGGCACGAGTACGCCCAAAAAGCCGTATTCGCCCATGCGATGAAATAAATCCATGGGAAAAAATTGCGATTCGTCCCACTCCATGACATGCGGACGGATGTAGGTTTCCGCAAAATCACGGGCGCTTTCGCGTATCAATTGCAGGTTGTCAGTGCCCGCGCTGGTCGTTAAAACAGTCATATAGTTTGAAATTTGAAGAACGATTTTAATTTATATTCGTAACAATACGGAAGTGTTAGCTTTCTGTTGTGTCAGCAAGCATAAATTTTGTTTGATGCTGTCCTTCATAGAAATGGCGGGAAAGAGAAATTGTTTAAAACCAGCAAATTTATCCTTGATGGGACGACTTCTATCTTACCGAATGCTCGAATTTTACCAGCAAATTTGTTACTTATCGCTTACTAAGCCGTTAAATTTGTGTTAATCAAAACTTTTTTTGAGGGGAGATATGTAACCTGGGCATCTTTAGTTCGTTCTACTGCAAATTTTGGATGATAGGGAAGTAGGTGAAAAAGAGTTATTTATGAAAACCAATCTCATTTTACAATTATTCAAACATCAAAACACAAAAACTATGTTACGGAAACACGCATTTTTGTTAGTAATCCTTTCTTTTTGTTTTGCCATACCCGCATTTAGCCAATTGAAATTTGGATTGAAAGTAGGAGGGAGCACAACGGATATTAACGCACAAGAATTTGAGGTAAAAGACGGCTTGAATGACATCGGCGTTGCGCTGAAAGATGCGAAATATGGCATTCACGGCGGTATCGTCATTCGTGGTCAAATCGGTAATTTCCTGATCCAACCGGAAGTAGTTTTTAATTCCAACAGTGTGGATTATGAAGTGACGGATTTGTCCGATTTTACGACGCAGATCAAGGAAGAGAAATTTCAATACTTGGACATTCCGGTTTTGCTGGGGTACAAATTGGGTCCGCTGCGCTTGATGGCTGGCCCAGAGGCACACATTTTTATCAACAACTCTTCGGAATTATTTGATTTTGATACGTATGATGAAAAGTTTGATGCGCTGACCCTGAGTTGGTTAGGTGGTGTTGGATTAGATATTTGGAGTCTGATGCTGGACGTGCGCTATGAAGGCAACTTCAATAAATTTGGCGAGCACATCCGCTTTGGCAATCAACAGTTTGACTTTGATGACCGTCCATCGCGCTGGACTTTTTCGGTCGGATTTTTGTTTTAAAGAGGATAGTAAGATAGGAGGATGGGAAAATAGGAGGATTCCGCTTTTGATGATCCCATCTTCCTATCCTCCCATCCTCCTAAAGTGCCGATGTAATCGCGCTTTTATCTACTTTCTTTACAAACCCTTGTAATACTTTTCCCGTGCCGCCTACTTCTATAAATTCTATAATGCCATCTTGAAGCATATTTTGGATGGTTTGCGTCCAGCGTACAGGAGCAGTGAGTTGTGTAATGAGGTTTTGTTTAATCATATCAGAATTGCGTTCCGGCAAGGCATTTACATTTTGATAAATCGGACAAATCGGGCTTTTTATAATCGTATTTTCAATGGCTCGTTGCAATTTATCTTGTGCCGGTTGCATAAAAGGCGAGTGAAATGCGCCGCCTACTTCGAGTACAATCGCTCGTTTGGCACCTGCTGCTGTAAGTTTTTCTACTGCGATTTGAATCCCGCGTACCGAGCCGGAAATGACGAGTTGTCCGGGACAATTATAATTTGCTGCTACTACGATTTCATCTGTAATTTCGGCAATGGTGTTTTCAACCACTTCATCTTCCAAACCTAAAATCGCAGCCATTGTGCTTGGTTCTATTTCACAAGCCTCCTGCATCGCCAAGGCGCGTTGATACACCAATTTTAAACCATCTTCAAAACTCAAGGCCTGCGCTGCCACGAGTGCAGAAAATTCTCCCAGCGAGTGTCCGGCTACGGCTTCTGGTTGGAAATGCCCACCTGCCAGTTTTGCTTTTACAATCGAATGTAAAAAAACCGCTGGTTGCGTAATTCTCGTTTGTTTTAAATCTTCCATCGAGCCTTCAAACATCACATCGGTGATGCGAAAGCCGAGAATTTCATTGGCTTGTTCCAACAGATTTTTCGCCAGTTCGGAGCTTTCGTACAGGTCTTTTCCCATGCCTTCAAATTGAGAGGCTTGACCGGGAAATAAGTATGCTTTCATTTTTAGGAGGATGGGAGGATGGGAGGACGGGAATATAGGAGCGCGACGTTGACATCCTCCTATATTCCTATCCTCCCATCCTCCGGTTTAGTGCAAATAATGTCCAATCAAAGTCAAAAACTCGCTGCGGGTTTCTACGCGCTGAAATTCGCCGGTGAAGGCAGAAGTCGTGGTCAGGGAATTTTGTTTTTGTACGCCGCGCATCATCATGCACATATGTTTCGCTTCAATGACGACTGCCGCACCCAGCGGATTCAAAGTATTTTGAATGCAATGCAGAATCTCGTGCGTGAGGCGCTCCTGCACCTGCAAACGCCGCGCAAACACATCAATGACGCGCGGAATTTTACTCAAGCCCACAATATAGCCATTCGGGATATACGCCACGTGCGCTTTGCCAAAAAAAGGCAGCAAGTGATGCTCACACATAGAGTACACTTCGATGTCTTTCACAATAACCATTTCGCTGTAATCCTCGTGAAACATAGCGGAGCGAAGGATAGATTCAGCATCCTGCGTGTAGCCTTGTGTGAGAAATTGCATTGCTTTGGCGGCGCGTTCGGGCGTTTTAAGTAAGCCTTCGCGCTGCGGATTTTCACCTATATTGGTAAGAATAGTTTCGTAACTTTCGGTGAGATGTTGGAGTTCCAAACTGCTGAATTCATCGGTGCGCGTTTCTATCATTGGGTATCTGATTTTAAAGGGAGAAGTGAGAGGTGAAACGGGAGAGAGCACGTTTCACCTCTCACCGCTTACGATTCCCCATAATATTCTACAAAAATATTTTCGGTTTCGTGTAATTTGATACAATGCAAGTTACATCCTTCGAGATGCGGCTCCAGTTGTTGCCAAAAAAGAATTGCCAGATTTTCGGTGGTAGGTTGTAGCCCTTTTGGAATAAAATCCACATCCAGATTGAGGTTGCTGTGGTCTACTTTTTCAGTGATACACTGCTTGATGAGTTGGCTGAGTTTTTTTACATCCATTACAAAACCGGTCGTTGGGTCGGGCTTGCCTTTCACCGTTACAAATAATTCATAGTTATGCCCATGCCAGTTTTTATTCGAGCATTTGCCGAAAGCCGTGATATTATCCTCCACGCTCCAAGCATCCACCCAGAGCTTGTGCGCCGCATTAAACGTTTCCCGTCTTGTTAAATAAACCATCTCGAAGTACGATTTTCTTAGTACAAAGTACTCGGTACTCAGTACATGGATTTTTTCGCGCAAAAGTACATAAAAATCTCCGCCTTTCACAGCCAAGTCAAAGAGAACCCGTTGCCAATTGTAATAGTTCCATGAGATGAGTGCATTTATCGAATTTATTCCTATTTTGACGCTGAAAAAGTTTGTTTTGCCGATACTATGGTTACAGTTGGATACAACGTGGAAACGCTTTTAAGTCATCGCTGGCGCACGCGGCTCATTGGTTTTTTTTCCCAGCGGCTCGTGTATAATTCCCTGTTTTGGCTGGGACTGCTTTTGCTATTGACCATTGTAGAATGGGAAAGTATGCGCTACAAACAAGGCTTTTTCTTCACACTGAGTAATGAAATTATTAATGTTTTCTTTTATGCAGTGATTGTTTATTTTAACTTCTTCTATCTGATTCCCAATTATTTAAGTAAAAATAAATTTTTAACTTATTGCGGATTATTATTGCTGGCAGCACTCATTCTTACACCGTTGAAAATGATTGCTTTTTACTTTAAATTTTCGGCAATGCCCAATGCGCAGGACAATTTGATTGAAAACCAAAATTGGTATTTTTTATTTATGTTTTTGATTGCAGGCTCTTCTACCGTTGTAAAAATCATTACCGATTGGGTGCGCAATGCCCGCGAGAAACAAGAATTGGAGACCCGTACGATGCAGTCGGAATTACGTTTTCTAAAATCCCAAATCAATCCACACTTTTTATTTAATACTTTGAATAGTTTATACGCCTTGACTTTAAAAAAATCAGAAAAAGCACCAGAAATTGTAATAAAATTGTCGGAAATGATGCGCTATATGTTGTATGAGTGTAATGAAAAACAAGTGCCATTGAGCAACGAAGTGCATTACATCCGCAATTATTTGGATTTGGAAAAACTGCGACAGGGACAAAATGTGGAGATTAATTTTGAAGTAGAAGGACATATCAGCGACCAACAAATCGCGCCCTTGATGTTTGTGCCCTTTATTGAAAATAGTTTTAAACACGGCTTGAACAATCAGATTTCGAGAGGTTTTGTAAATATGCACTTGATAGTAGATGAAAATAGAATTAATTTTATTTGTGAAAACAGTAAAGCAGAATCGTTGCCCTTACAAGAACATCGGCGTAGCGGGGGTATTGGTTTAGTGAATGTGCGTCGCCGCTTGGATATTTTGTACCCCAAACAGTATGAGTTGAAAATAGAAGACACGCCACGCACCTACACTGTCAATTTTTACTTAGATTTGGATGGCGCAACGTAGTGCCGAATATTATTCGGCAATACGCTGCTATTTTGAGCTTTATGAAAAGCAATTTTTCAAAAAAAAATTACCAACTTTACTCAAATCTTTCCCTATGATGAATGTAATTATTGTAGACGACGAGCCATTAGCACAGGATGTACTGGAAACTTACATAGAAAAAGTACCTGAACTAAAACTCGTCAAAAAATGCAATAACGCTTTTGAGGCAAACGAAGTGCTGAAAAGCACTCCTATTGACCTCATGTTTTTGGACATCCAAATGCCACAGCTCACCGGTATTGACTTTCTGAAAACTTTATCGAAACCGCCACTCGTTATTTTTACAACAGCCTATTCTAATTATGCAATTGAAGGATTTGAATTAAATGCCTTGGATTATTTACTTAAACCTATTTCGCTGGAGCGTTTTATGAAATCTGTGAATAAAGCGGTAGACCAACTTGATTTGCAACGTAAAGAATCGCCCGTAGGTGGGGGAGCGCATCACGCAGGCGCAGAAGAAGAGGGACCCGATTATATTTTTGTAAAAGCCGATAAAAAACTCATCAAAGTCAATTTTAGTGAAATCCTTTACATTGAAGGTTTAAAAGATTACGTCATTATTCGCCTTGAAAATAGTCGTGTCATCACCTTGCAAACAATGAAAAGCTTGGAAGATAAGTTACCATCGAATTTATTCAAACGCATTCATCGCTCTTACATCGTCAACATCGGTCGAATCGCCGCCATCGTAGGCAACATGGTAGAAGTCATGGAAAAAGGACAAGCCAAGCACCTGCCCGTCGGCAAAAATTATCGGGATGAGCTGTTGGATATGATCAATAGAAATCGCTTATAAAAAGCGGCAAGCCACAAGAAACAAGATATTTTACTTGCAGCTTGTGGCTTACCTCTTACACCATATTTTAGTTATTCACAATTATCTGCGCACCAATCGTATTGGTACTACCTGAAGGCGGTGTCAATAATCCTCTTGCGAATACCGTGTAAATTTTACCGGCTTGCAACGTAATCGTCGGGATGGTAAGTGCCACCGTGCTGGTACCTGCCACGCGCACTTGCAAATTGTACGCACCCGCATCCAAAGGCGTAAACGCCGTAGCCGATTTGAAAGCGCGATTACCAAAGACAATTGCACCGGTCGTCGTCGTAATGTCCACCGCAGGCGCATCCGGGCTGAGGTGTATGAAGCGCACGTGTGCCTTGCCGGCAGCAGGTGCGGTAAGGTCATCCGTAAGCACTGCAGCTTCAATAGACGCTAAACGATTGATAGCGAAAACGCTATAGTTCTTGTCTTTTTCAAACGTCACATCGGCATTGATGACAGAGGTAGCGGTACCGGTCGCGTTCACCTTGATGTTGCGTACACCAGCTGCCACGTCCAAATAGCCAGTGTTGTTTGGGTACACCAATGCGCTGGAGTTCACCTTGCTGTTGTCCACCAAAATGTCCACACCTGGTGCGTCGGGTGATGCGTGTACGACCTGCACGCGGGCTTGGTCGTTGTTGTTGTCGTCATCATCATTATCATCGCAAGCGGTGAACGAAAGCATGGCGAATAATGCGAGTGCAACGAGGCTCAAAAGGGAATGCTTCTTTACGAGTGTCTGTAACATAATTAAAGTTTTTGGTTTAAAAATTACAGTCCCTAACAAATGGAAAACATTTTTGTGCAGGTGTAAAAAGGGTTGTGCCAATAGCAGACGAATATGCGTTAAAATAGAAGGGTTGTATAATAAATTGAATATTAGGGATTTAAAAAATAAATTATTGAGTATTTAATTAATTGGGTTAAAAAATTGCTAAAGGGAGCTTTGTTTTAAAATTAGATTTGGAAATCATGCGAGATTACAAAAGCCCATAAAATATTTTTTCGATAAAATTATTCTGCCAATCAATCGTATAAGTTTAGTAATTCCACTTATTTTTAAAACTATCTCCATTTTTGGACGTTTTTGTTTGGAACGTAAAATGGAAGATTGGAGGATAAGAAAGATTGGAAACGCGTATTTCTTACTCCATCATTTCAATTTCCATCATTCCAATTATTCCAAAATTCCAGTATTCCAATAAAAAATAGGATGAACAGAAGTAAAACCTTAGGTGAACTCAAGGCAAGTGGCTATCAACCCAAATCAATTAAGGAAGAGCTGCGTGCCAATTTGATTCAAAAATTAAAGCGGAAAGAAAAAGTATTTGAAGGTATTCTCGGTTTTGACCAAACGGTGTTACCGGATATTGAGCGGGCGATTTTGTCGCGCCATAATATTCTCTTGCTCGGATTGCGCGGTCAGGCGAAGACGCGTATCGCACGATTATTGGTGAATTTGTTGGATGAATATATGCCCATCGTGGAAGGTAGCGAGTTGAATGACGACCCCTTACATCCGATTTCTCGTTTTGCAATAGATTTAATCGCAGCGCATGGCGACAACACGCCCGTAGCTTGGATTCATCGGGATGAACGCTATGTAGAAAAACTTGCAACGCCAGACGTAAGTGTAGCCGATTTGATTGGCGATGTAGACCCGATTAAAGCCGCCACCTTGAAATTGTCGTATGCGGATGAGCGTGTGATTCACTTCGGATTGGTGCCAAGAGCGCATCGCAGTATCTTCGTTATCAATGAGTTGCCCGATTTGCAAGCGCGTATTCAAGTGTCGTTATTTAATATTTTACAGGAAGGGGATATTCAAATTCGGGGTTTTAAATTGCGGCTGCCATTGGATATTGAATTTTTATTTACTGCCAATCCAGAGGATTATACCAATCGTGGCAGCATTATTACACCATTGAAAGACCGGATTGAAAGTCAGATTTTGACCCATTATCCGAAGTCTATTGAAATTGCCCTGCAAATTACACAACAGGAAGCAAAATTAGCAGAAGCACAACGCCAAACGGTACAAGTGCCTGATTTACTGCAAATTCTGTTGGAAATGATTCCCTTCGAAGCGCGCGAAAGTGATTTGGTAGATGACAAAAGTGGCGTGTCCGCACGTTTGAGTATTTCTGGTTATGAAAACCTCGTAAGTACCGCCGAGCGAAGAATGCTAATAAATGGCGAAAAGTCAACGGTGGCGCGGGTTATAGACTTCAACGGCGTGGTGCAAGCCATTACCGGAAAGGTAGAACTCGTGTACGAAGGCGAGCAAGAAGGACCCGAAACGGTAGCGGTAGCACTGATGAATGAAGCAATTAAAAAAATGTTTCTCAATCACTT
Source organism: uncultured Saprospiraceae bacterium (assembly GCA_964549655.1). Classification (GTDB taxonomy): domain Bacteria; phylum Bacteroidota; class Bacteroidia; order Chitinophagales; family Saprospiraceae; genus JADJNW01. The sequence continues at coordinate 19,768 of CAZJXN010000006.1, read as the reverse complement.
TCCGAATCCCGATAAACTCAAAAAAGGACGCGAGAAAGACCCGTATGGCACGATTCGAGCGTGGTTTTCCGGTGGCAATGCGATTGAATTATTGAATGATGCGAGCGATAAAGATTACAAAAAAGTCTTGGACGGAGTCGCTGGTTTAAGAAAATTGGTAGAAGAAACACTCGATCTCAAAGGCGACGAGGCGTACACCTACATGGAACTCGCGCTGCACGGCTTGGCAGAATTCAATGTCATCAATAAAGAAATGCTGGAATCGAGCTTCAATTTCCGCGATTTACTCGCCAATATGCTCAATGATGACAGTATGTTTGATGAGGGAGATTATAATTAAATTGTGATTTGTGATTGGGGATTTGTAAAACGTGAGATGTAATTTGTAAAACGTGAGATGT
>CAZJXN010000006.1:0-19267 GCA_964549655.1 uncultured Saprospiraceae bacterium | reverse complement strand
TCACTAATCCCCAATCACAACTTTATCGGCCATTTCTGTAACCCAATCCAATTTCCAATCGTCAAAGGTCGAAATAAAGCGGTGCTTCGTGGGGGAATGACTTAAATTGTGGCATCTGTTAAGGAGAGGACTTACGAATGCAACAAATAGACCAAGACATCCGATTGATAGAGGCGACGATGCGCGGCAGCCGACCGGCTTTCCAGCAGTTGGTGGAGCGGTATCAGCATTTCGTTTTTACCATTGCACACAAGATTTTGCGGTCGCGGGAAGAAGCAGAAGAAGTGGCGCAGGATGTGTTTGTAAAAGTCTATAAAACGCTGGGCAGCTACGAGCGAAAATCGAAATTTAGTACTTGGCTTTACACGGTGACGTATCGAACGGCGATTGACACGGCTCGAAAAAAGCAATTGGTTACCACTTCGGTGGATGATAATGACAACTTTTTGCAAATTGAAGACTTGGAAGATAGTCCGTTAGAAACCATCCAGCACGGCGATTTAAAAAGTCAGTTACAATTGGCAATCAATCAGTTACGACCGGATGACGCAGTTTTGATTACCTTATTTTATTTGAATGAAAAGCCGATTAAAGAAATTTCAGAAATAACGGGCTTGACGGAGACTAATATTAAAACTAAATTGCATCGCATTCGAGAAGTGCTTCGGGAACATCTGAATACACAATTAAAAGCTGAAATTCAAGATTTTTTATGACACCACAGGACGAACAATTGATGTGGAAATACCTTGACGGCGAGGCAAGCGAGCAGGAGCGCACATGGCTGCAGCGTCGCCTGACGGACGACATGGAATTTAAAGCGGAATTGCAAGCACGTCAGCAATTGCAGGGCACTTTACAGCACATGGAGCCGGAACATCCGTCTATGCGTTTTGTGATGAATGTAATGGATAGCTTGCCGCAATTATATAAAAAAGCGATTGAGCCGCTGGTAAATCCGAAATGGATAAAATTATTTTTAGGAGGTTTTGTCATTTTTGTAATGGGATTATTGGGTTATGCAGCTACTTCTGTGAATACTACTTCAAATAATGATGGAATCGGAACTAATTTTATAGACCGACTAAATGCACTGCCCATTTCTGTTTTTACAACGTTAGCAATGATTTCATTTAGTTATTTATTTTTTGTGATATTAGATAGACAATTAAAGAAAAGATTTAATCACAAATTAGAACAGAGCGCACCTAAAAATCAGTAAAAATCAGTTGCATCAGTGTTCCATTGAGTCACGAGCGAAAAGCAAGCGTTCTCCCTTTTTCTCTTCAAAAAACTGCCCATTTTGATATACTAAATGTCCACTCACAATCGTGCTTTCCACTTTTCCAGTAAATATTTGTTCTTCTAACGGCGACCAGCCACATTTGTATAAAATATTTTCTTTATTAACCGTCCACTTTTTATTTAAATTTATAATTGCAATATCCGCCCAATAACCTTCTTCCAGAAATCCACGTCTATCTATTTGGAAACAAATCGCTGGCGCATGACACATTTTTTCGACGATTCTTTCTAATGAAATCAAGCCTTTATAATAAAAATCTAACATCACATTCAATGCGTGCTGCACGAGTGGTCCGCCCGACGGTGCGTTGAAATACGTATTTTGTTTTTCCTCCAGCGTGTGTGGAGCGTGGTCAGTTGCAATAATATCCAGACGATTGTCGAGTAACGCGGGCAGCAGTGCCGCTTGATGTTCTTTGCTTTTTACAGCCGGATTCCATTTAATATTTGTACCCAAACGAGCATAATCATCGGCATTAAAAAATAAATGATGCACACAAACTTCTGCTGTGATGCGTTTTTGTTGTAATGGAATATCATTTCTAAATAACTGCAACTCATCTTTCGTTGAAATGTGTAAGATATGTAAACGCGTATCATGTTTTTTTGCCAATTCCACTGCCAAGCTCGAAGATTTTAAACAAGCCTCGGCACTTCTGATATCAGGATGGCATTCAATCGGCACATTCTCGCCATATTTTTTGCGAAAAGCGGCTTCATTTGCTTGAATAGTGGCTTCATCTTCGCAATGCGTAGCAATCAACATCGGCGTTTGGGAGAATAATTTTTCTAAAGTAGTGGGGTCATCCACGAGCATATTTCCGGTACTGGAACCCATGAAAACTTTAATACCACAGACATTTTTAGGATTTGTTTTTAAAACTTCTTCCAAATTGTCATTCGAAGTGCCCATAAAAAACGAGTAATTTGCCAAGGATTTCTGCGCAGCGATATTATATTTTTCTTGTAATAATGTTTGTGAAAGGGCAGGGGGCTTGGTATTCGGCATTTCCATAAACGAAGTGACCCCTCCAGCGACGGCGGCGCGTGGCTCGGTGTATAAATCACCCTTATGCGTCAAGCCTGGCTCCCGAAAGTGCACTTGGTCGTCAATAATACCCGGAATGGCATATTTTCCTTCCGCATTTATTTCAATATCAGCATGTGTATCAATTTGATTATCAATACGTTCGATAAAGCCATCTTTGATAAAAATATCACCAGGGAAGATTTTTCCTTGATTGACGATTTGAGCATTTTTGATGAGAATAGTTTTCATTTTGATTTCTACTTTTGCAGACTGAAAAATACGACTAAAAATGGATTTTAATAAAAATATTTTACGGACAAAAGTAGGCGTACTCGGCGGTGGTCAATTAGGAAAAATGCTGGCACTTGCGGCAGGAAATTGGCACTTGCCGATGTATTTTTTGGATGAATCAAAAGATTTTCCCGTAGGAGGATTTGCAACAGGTTTTACGGAAGGTTCGTTTAAAAATTATGACGATGTTTATAATTTTGGGAAAATGGTAGATGTATTAACGATTGAAATTGAACACGTTAACACCGATGCTTTATTGCAATTAGAAAAAGAAGGCTTGACGATTCATCCAAAACCATCCGCTTTAAATATTATAAAAGATAAAGGGTTACAAAAGCAATTTTATCAGCAACATCAATTTCCAACTTCCGATTTTCAACTTTTTGATAGCGAAGAAGATTTGCGAAAAGCCATTGGCAATCAGAAAACTACCTATCCATTTGTACAAAAAAGCCGCACAGCAGGTTATGATGGTAAAGGCGTTGCTATCATTCGCTCCGAAGCGGATTTGCAAACTAAATTATTATCTGAAGCGTGTGTCGTAGAAGAGTTAGTGGATATTAAAAAAGAATTAGCCGTTATCGTTGCTCGCAATTCAAATGGTGAAGTCGTCGCTTTTCCGACCGTCGAAATGGATTTTAACGCGGAAGCAAATTTAGTGGAAATGCTAATTTGTCCAGCACAGATTGATTCTGAAATTGCCCAAGCAGCAGAAAATTTAGCAAAAGCCGTCATTGAAGCCTTCGATATTTGCGGATTACTGGCGGTTGAATTGTTTTTAACAAAAGATAATCAATTATTAATCAATGAAGTAGCGCCACGTCCGCACAACAGTGGGCATCATACAATAGATAGTTGTTATACGTCGCAGTTTGAGCAGCATTTGCGCGGTATTTTGAATTTGCCGTTGGGAAGTACGAAGATGAAATCGCCTGCCGTGATGGTTAATTTGTTGGGTGAACCGGGTTACTTCGGTCATGTTTTGTATCAAGGTTTGGAGGAATGCCTGGCAATCGAAGGCGTGAATGTGCATTTATACGGAAAAGCAGAGACGAAGCCATTTCGAAAGATGGGACATGTGACGGTGCTGGGCGAGACGATTGATATGGCAAAACAGAAAGCACATCGAGTGCAAAATACCTTCAAAGTAATTGCTTGCTAACAATAAATTAAATCCAATATCCAGCATTTCCTAACTCGCCCACTTCCGCGTATTCACAATCGCCATTGGATAATCTGCACCTATTTTTACGTGCAATTTTTCCTGATCTGCAAATGACAAAATATCGGGTTGATGCACTTTTTCGGCGGGTACGTCCGCCAATTCCGGCAGCCATAATTTTACATAATCGCCATTTGGGTCGTAATGCCGCGCTTGCGAAAGAATGTTGAAATAACGATTCTCGCGCGGGTCGCTTCCCACACCAGCTATATAATTCCAGTTGCACCAGTTACTTGTCACATCATAGTCAATGAGTTGAGATTCAAACAATTCTGCGCCCATTTGCCAATTCACGCGCAAGTCTTTCACCAAGAAACTCGCCACATTTTGTCTACCACGATTCGACATAAAACCCGTCGCATTCATCTCGCGCATATTTGCATCTATAAATGGAACGCCCGTTCTACCTTCCGCCCATTGGTCGAACAAACGAAAATCATCCCGCAAGCGCGTGTCAATTTCATCGCGTGTACCGCCTTTCAAAAATATTTTATTGCCATATTTTTTCGCCACGAAGCGAAAAAAATCGCGCCACAACAATTCAAAAAACAGCCAATAGGTGGATTCGTTATCGCCGCGTTCAGCTTCATATTTTTTTATTTCATAATAAATTTGCTTCGGCGATAAACAGCCTTGCGCCAGCCATGCAGAGAATTTAGACGAATAATCACTTCCTATCATTTCATTGCGCGTATCTTTATATTTTTGTATCAAATTGGACTCCCACAAGTAATAATGCAAACGTTTCAGACCTTCCGTTTCGCCACCTTTATGAATGATAGCAGCGCGTGGGTCAGGTTCGATAGCCTCGTGTCCAAAATCTTCAACAACTGGAATAGTTCCACATTCTACTTGAACCGTAAGCGGATTAAACGGCTTTGTAGGCGCAGGCAGTGGCTCGCGTACCGACACGTAACGCTCCACTTCTTTACGAAAATTGGTAAAAACATCGGGTGTATGCTGAATTGGAAAAGGTAAATCTGCTGTGTAATAGAGCATCTTGCCGCGTGAATAACGAATCTCTTGACCAATCGTCCACAAGTTTTTTTCCAAAGCATCCTGCACTTGAGCCTCTTCCTGCATTCGCTCGCGATTGCAGAAAACCCAGCTACTTTTTACTTGTTTGGCAATGTCGAAAATCACTTCTTCCGGCTTTCCGATGCGGACGATTAAATTACTACCCAATTTTTGTAACGAATCACGTAAATCATGAATACTTTCAATAACAAAATGCGCCCGAAACTTGCCTGTCTTCGGAAAATTATAACTCGTCTTGCCCAAAAACATGCGCTCATCAAATACAAATACCGGTATCACTTCATCCACTGTCTTCAGAGCCTCCGTCAACGCCTCGTTGTCGTGCAGACGAAGGTCTTGCCGAAACCACACAATTCCGCGTTTCTTTTGCATCATTTTTGATTTTAAACTTTCAGAGAAATTTGAAAATACAACAGCACGGTTAGGCATTAGTTGTAAAAAATATCGCAAATTTCTATTGTTTTAAGACATTTTACACGGTTGTGAACTTATTTTTTTTTTGAGACGTTACACGATGGACTTTAGACCATAGACACGCTCTAACTTACTGATTTTCAATGACAGTCTAACGTCTATAATCTAAAACCTAACGTCTAAAAACAAATGGAATCCTTACATAAAGAACTCAAATTTCGGGTAGCGCGTAGCGGCGGCAGCGGTGGGCAGCACGTCAACAAAGTTTCAACAAAAGTAGAATTATTATTTGATGTGTTGAAATCGCAAACGCTGACAGATGAGCAGAGAGCATTGATTGTAGAACGTTTGTCGAATCGCATCACACAAGAGGGCATTTTACAAATCGCTTCCGAGGCGAGCCGGTCGCAATTACAAAATAAAACATTGGCAATAAAAAAGTTTGACCAATTGATTTTCAAAGCATTAAAGCCCGTCAAAACCCGTGCCGAAGTTGTGGCTTACACTGCCAACAAACGCAAGCGGCTCGAGGAAAAGAAACAAACTGCTGAAAAGAAAACTACTCGCAGAAAGGTCATCTCCCGCTCGGACGATGACTTTTCTTTTTCTGCTCAATAGCGTAAACTTTCCTCCGTAGAATTGTTTTGTTAGAAAATGCTACGGATGAAAATCAATCTGCTCCTTTTTTGCTTCTTCGCCAGTTTAATCATCTTTCTATCTAATTGTCAATCAAATCCTTATCAACAAAGTAAAGGTCTCTACAACTACTACTGCGCCAATTGCCATATGGAAGACGGTACGGGTTTGAAAGGTATTATTCCGCCGCTTAAGGGCGCGGATTACGTCAAAACTGACCCCTTGCGTACCGCTTGTATTATCCGCTACGGCATACAAGGCGCGGTCATCGTAAACGACACGACTTACAATCAACCCATGGCAGCCATTCCCGAACTTACAGAATTTGAAATAACGAATATAATTAATTACATTAATCAGGCTTGGGGAAATGATTTTAAATATGTAAAGTTTGAGGAGGTGAAAGAAAGATTGGAGAGATGTAATAATTAAAATTTAATCCTGTAAAAATAAATTAGATTTGAAAGATTCGCAAGAAAACTTTATCCTTTAAAACCCAAACGTCACCCCCAAACTCGGCAGCACCGGCAATTGATTCACTCGATTATTTGTGATTCTATCCACATAGAAAATGTTGTCGCGGTCGTACGCGTTGGTGACGCTTGCCAAAATTTCCAATTTGCTATTTTTAGAAAAATGAAACGTGCGCTTGAGCGAAACGTCCAAGCGGTGATAGTCAGAAAGCCTGCCGCCATTGCGCTCGCCGGCGAGGAGCGTGCCGAGGTCATAATTGCCCGTCAGAATATCCGTCGTAGCGATGTCACTCAGGTCAATGTTTTGATAGAAGCCCTGGGTTTGGGTGAAAGGGAAACCAGAGCCATAATTCCATCGCACGCCGAATTCCCAATTCAAATTTTTGCCGAAGCTGTAGGTGGCGAGGAGATTGACATTGTGGCGGCGGTCGAAAATGGTTGGGTACACTTGTGCACCGTCATCGCGGTTCACGTAAGCGTAGGAGTACGTTGCCCACAGGTACGTTTGGCGCGTTTCGCGTTTGAAAGAAAAATCCACCCCGTATGCTTCGCCCGTTTCTACCTGAAAATCAGGGTCTTGTGCACTGAGTTTATTGCGATTGACACTGATGAGTTGCGTAAAACCTTTATAATACGGTTCAATATTTATAGTCGCATTTTTTGTAACATCCAATTCTATACCAGCTATAGCATGAAAAGCGTGTTGCAGGCGGTCGTCCGTAGCGTCGCGCGTGCCGGGTTTAAATAACGTTTCTTCAGGACCTGCAAGAAAACCAACGAAAAAATTTACAATATCCTCTTCATTTACCGTACTCAGCACATTTTGTGAATATAAACCACCCGCCGCTTTAAAACGCAAAAAATCTGTAATATTATATTTTAAACCAATGCGTGGCTCAAACGACATTTTGGATTGCGAAGCATAATAATGCAATCGAAATCCGGGTTCTAAAATCAAATCGCCCAAGCGTTGCTTGTACTTCACATAACCTGCTAATTCACTGGTGAAATCTTTTTGCTGAAACGTAATCCCAATAAAATTTCGAAATTGAAAATCGGTATTAAAACCAGTGAAGTCAAAACCGTATCTAAATTCACTGTCGCCGCCGAAGTTAGAAAAATTCAAAGCTACATTATAACTGCTAATGCTACTTGTACGCGGCACGTTGTCGGATTCTTGCAAACTGATTTCATAATTGGTAAGCGAGACAGCACCATCAATAATCGTATTAGAATTTTGCGGAATAAGTGTAAAATTTGCGCCACCACCAGAGGCATCCCAGTTGACTTTTGCGAGGCTCACAAAATTAAATTCGTCGATAAAATTAAAGCCAAATAAATTCAACTTGCTACCGTTACCACCCACAAAAGAGACTTTTCCATAAATGTCAGTATATTGATACGGCAAGCCGATTTCACCCACATTTGCCAGACTCGTGTCGCCTGCCGCAAATGAATAAAATGAAGTATCTGTCGCGTAATCGTAGAAAACTTTAGAACTTTCGTTCAAGTAAGAATGCTTGGCTGTCAAGAGAAAAGAGGTGCTTCCGCCCCCTTCTTCTTTCAATTTTTTAATTGGACCTTCCAGTAATACTTTTGCTTGAAATGGACTAGCAGAGACCAAGCCGCCAAACTTTTTCTTATCGCCTTCGCGGGTTTTAATATCCACAACTGCTGAAATTCGACCCCCATATTCTGCGTTAAAACCACCCGTCAACACATCTACACTGCGAATCGCTTCGGTTTCAAAAACAGAGAAAAAACCAATGGAGTGAAAAGGATTGTAAATCGTCATTCCATCCAACAAAATTTTATTTTGAATAGGTGAACCTCCTCGAATGTAGAGCTGTCCGCCTTGGTCGCCCGAAGAGACAATGCCCGGCAATACCGGCAAATATTGTGCAATATCTGCCTCGCCGCCTGTGGAAGGTAAAGAGCGAATTTGTTGTGCTGTAATTTGTAATTTGGACACTTGCACCTCCGAACGCGCCTGCTCGCGTGCGCCCGACACATTCACTTCTTCCAGTTCAATCGCGCTTGCACTCAAGTTAATCCGTTGATACACAATGCCCCCCGCGCGGACATTTATACTCGTTGACAAACTATCATAACCTATATAACTTGTAAATAATTGGTAACTTCCTGCGGGTACATTTGCAATTGTAAAAAAGCCATTTACATCTGTGACTGCGCCTACATTAAGATTTTGGATTTGCACGGTTGCGTACACGATTGGCTCGCCTGTTTCGCGGTCGAAGATGTTGCCGCGTACAATTCCGTTTTGAGCAAAGGAAATATTAATAAAATAAATTACGAAAGAGAAGGTCAAAATAAAATTTGGCTTCATTTAAAGATATTTACCATTGACTATTGAGCGTTTACTATTTTTAAGTTGCTCAAATTAGACGCAAATATAGAACTACGGATTCAAAAGCAGTTTTTTCTTTTGTCAGCTACCAACAAAATGTGCAATCCGCCAGCGGCAGACCAGTATCAAAAAATAGCAGCGCAGCGAATATCCTAATAAACCAACTCTCCCGCACCTTCCCGAATAATTTCCAACTCACTTCCAGTACAATCAATAATAGTAGAAGGAATATTGCCGCAAATACCGCCGTCAATCACGATGTCCACGAGTTTTTGAAAATCGTCGTAAATGTCAATTGGGTCAGTGAAATATTCTAATACTTCATCGTCTGATTTCAAAGAAGTTGTCAGAATTGGATGCCCCAATGCCTCCACAATTGCCAATGGAATGTTATGATTTGGGACGCGTACGCCAATCGTTCGCTTTCGATTTTTAAACATTTTGGGTACTTTATTATTAGAATTTAAAACGAACGTAAAAGCACCAGGCAGGTTCTTTTTCATCATTCTAAATACCTGATTGTCAATCGGAAGCGCGTAATCTGTAATCTGACTGATGTCTTTACAGATAAAGGAAAGCATCGCTTTTTCTGGCTCTAAACGGCGCAAGCGACAAATTTTTTCTACCGCATCATTGTTGTTGATGTCGCAACCCAAACCATAGACTGTGTCGGTGGGGTAGATAATGATGCCGCCGTTGCGTAAGATGTCGGCTACTTGTTCGATTTTGCGGGGTTCGGGATTTTCGATATTGATTTTGAGTAACATAGATAGTTGATTTTTTTGTAATACAAGATGTAGCATATTTTTAAAATTCGCCACATCTACTAAAGTTATAAATTTTTTAGACAATTTGCAACCAGTAATTTGTAACGCTCGTCATAGATTTCAAATATAGAACACTTAAAGTATAAAATTAAATCACTCAATATGAACGGTCCTGAAATTTTAATTCCACTCTTAGGTACAGCCGGTTTTTTTACTGCGGTCATTGTCTGGATTTATATGCACTATTCCTCGCGCTACAAGGAACGTATGGCACTGCTCGAATACGGTAAAGACGCGGATGTGTACAAGCCACGTAAGAAAGAATCTACAAAATCGCTGAAATATGGAATTGTGGGTGTGATGGTAGGTATTGGGCTTTTTTTAGGCAATCTGCTGGATGGACTGGGTATGATGGAAGAGGCGGCGTATGGCTCGATGGTACTGCTGATGGGCGGTTTGGGCTTGCTTGGCTATTATTTTTTGATGGAAAAGAAGATAGAGGAGGAGAAAAAGAATCATACGGACACGCTTTAAAATGAGGTGACATCTCTGTAGGAGGTGTCACCTCATTTTTCGAACATTTCTAATAATTTATACACCGCAATACCCGTCGCTACGGCTACATTCATCGAGGTTTTCACACCGTACATCGGGATGTGAATGCAGGTTTCTGCTGCTTGTAAGATTTCATCCGACACACCCCGCTCTTCATTGCCAATTGCCAACAGACAAGGCGTTTGCACATTTACTTTATTATATTCTATACTATCATTGGTCCATTCTAATGCTAATAAATGATGGGTTTGTAATATATGTTGTACCGATTCAAAATCTGGTAACCATTCATACGGTATAAATTGCTCCGCCGAACGCGCCACGCGTTTGAATTCTATGCCTAACTGCACTTTTTCCATTCTGTATAAATAAATTTTTTCTATCCACGCTGCCTCTGCCAACCGGAAGAGCGCGCCGATGTTTCGCATATCCAACACGCCATCCAATAGTAGACTGATTGGATGCCGATTTGGTTGAATATCATTTAAATACGCATTCAAATCGGGTCTACTATCTTGAAAAGTGAGTTGCTTTCTTCGCATTTTATAGAATTTCCAAAAGAAATGTAGCAAATTTACAAACATGAGCGAATTGTTATTCTTTATTGCTGTAATGCCAGATGAGGAAATTCAACGAGCAGTTACGGATTTCAAACATTACTGTGCCGAACATTTTGAAGCAAAGCACGCGCTAAAATCACCGCCGCATCTTACGTTATTTCCACCTTTTAAATGGCAACTGAATCGCTTGGACGAATTAGTAAATACACTGGAATATTTTGCGAAACAAAAAATAAGCTTTACACTTTTATTGAAAAATTTCAATGCGTTTGCGCCGCGTGTAATTTTTGTAGATGTAGAAAAAAGCGAAGCACTTCAAGAATTACAGCAGCGTTTAGAAAGTTATTTAAATGAAAAATTACATTTAAAAAATGACTGCGCACATCCTGAACTTAATCCACATATAACCATTGCTCATAAAGACTTGAAGCGTGATTTATTTGCGAAAGCGTGGGCATATTTTGCTGCCCAAACCTATGAACGCTCTTTTGTCGTAACTCATATCGTATTGCTGCAACATACGGGCGGGCGTTGGGAACCGTACCGAGCTTTTCCAATCGGTTGAGCAAATTCTTTATTGTACTGTTTTTAATAAAAATAAAGGATGAAAACGACGACACTTTTAGTTGCTATATTGGGATTGACTTATTTAAATGCTTGTAGCGAAGATAGTAATAATGAAAATCCAATGGTAGAAAATCCGACTGACACGATACCTGCAAAGGATATCACGATGCTGCCGAAGCCGGATACGCTTTATTACTTGGCGTTGGGCGATTCTTACACCATTGGCGAAAGTGTGAAAACGGAAGAGCGTTATCCGGTGCAATTAGTCACGCAATTGCGGAAAGATAGTATTGTAATTGCTGACCCGACCATCATTGCGCGAACGGGCTGGACGACTGGTCAGTTGAAACAGGCGATTGAAAATGCTACGTTGCGAACTAAATATGACCTTATTTCATTACTCATTGGTGTAAATAATCAATATCAAAACCTCCATATTGAAGTATATAAAACGGAATTTCGAGCGTTATTGCAAAAAGCAATTCTGCTGGCAGGTGGTGATAAAAGTCGCGTGTTTGTAGTATCCATTCCTGATTATGCGTATACGCCATTTGGACAACGAAATCCGAGCATTAGCAAGGGTGTAGACGAATATAATACGATTAATGCGGATATTACAAAACAGTTAGGCGTTACATATTTTGACATTACGCCCATTTCTCGAAAAGGATTTGAAGACCCGGCTTTAGTAGCTTCTGATGGGCTGCATCCGTCTGGGAAGATGTATGGGCAGTGGGTAGCTTTATTTTATAATGAAATAGTTAGGAAATTAAGAAATTAAGAAATTGGAAGGATGGAAAGTTGGAGGATTGGAAGATAGGAAACGAGCCGCTAAGAGAGAAAATCTGTTTAAATCCGTCGTCCCCACCACTGTCGGGACGCAAATCCGTGTTCTATTGAGGAACGAGGGCTGGAATGATGGAAAATTGGAATGTGGAACAATAAGCGAAAAATCCGTCTAAATCCGTTGCACCCGCGAAAATCCGTGTTCCATTGAGTAACAAGGGCTGGAATAATGGAAGGTTGTCAGATTCAGAAATTAAAAAAAAATTGATATGAAATTTTTATAAATTAATGGTGGGTTCTTGTTAGCTTTACAGCTCAAATCACAATCTCACACCAACGACCTGAACTGCGTCACAAGAATACTTTGTGCGCCTGAAACTACGTTAAGAAAATTACATACCTGAACGACGCACAGCAAGGCGAGGCAATCACCTATACAACCCGGTTTTTGAATGGACAGGCTTATGAGGATAAGATGGACGACAACGCTATTACTGATCGGCTGGGGCGTTATTGCTTACGCGCAGCCCTATTTTCCGATTAAAGTCAACAAAAAATGGGGACTTATCAACTCGGATGGCAAAATCGTATTGCAACCAAACTACGATGCAATTGGCGAATTCAAGCACTTTGGCTACGCGGTGATGCAGCGTAGCGGCGGTGTAGGACTATTGGACAGCCAAGGAAAAGAAATCATCGCACCGCGATATGACGATTTGAAAGTGCTGGATTCTACGCTGATTTCAGTCATGCGCGATGGAGCTTGGTGGGTGATTAATTTGCGGGGTGATATCGTGCTGCCAAAAGGCTATGAACGAGTTAATGTCTTGAACGACAATTATATAGCTTACCGACGCAACGACAAATGGGGTATCGTAGACCAAAGTGGTAGATTGATTAGCGAACCACGTTTTGATGATGTAACTTTAGCTGCAAATAACTTATTCTTAGTCCGAAAGGGCGGCAAATTAGGATTGGTATCCGCTACTGGAAAAGAGACGCTGCCAAGCATTGCCGATGAAATTACCTTCTTCAATGATAGCCTAATTTTCTATAAAACTGGGGCAAATTGGGGCGCAATTTCTGATGATGGCTCCAATGTCGTCCCTCCCAAATACGAAGGCTACAGCAAAATTTCCGATACCTTTATCAAGCTCATTTCAAACAATCGCTCTTATGTATACTCCCTCGTGTGCAGCAGCGTCATCACGCAAGGCGACTACGATGATTACTATGCTTTCTCTCGCAAATATTTGATTATCAAGAAGAATCGTCAGTTAGGATTACTGGATTGGTGCGGCGATGTAGTTTTAAAACCGCAATATGCAGAGATACAAAGTTATGAGCGCGACGCTTTTCGAGTGAATTATAGAGGTAAATGGGGCATTGTAAAAGTGAATGACCAAGCGATGACCCCGTTTGAATATGACTACATGGCGCCGCTGCGTGGCAATATTGCGGTGGTGAAAAAAGGTGCGGTATTTGGAGTCGTCAATTTCAAAGGCGAAGAAGTGGTCAAGCCCTTTTATCAGCGCATGGAAGCAGAAAATAATCGAATTAAAGCTTATACTTTGAAGCCGGGCACAACGGAGGAATCGCTGACCGTATTAGAATTTGATGACGAGGGTGACTTGGCAGGGCGTAGCAGTTTTGATAAACATTTGCGTATCCGTATTGGCGGCTCTGGTGCGGGCATTCCAAAAAAATCGCAACCGGAAGAGACGGATTATATCCTCGATAAATTTGAATGGTTTTACGCACCCGCCAATGACCGCTGGGGTTTGCGTCGCTTATCGGATGGCGGTATCCAAATAGAACCCACTTTTTCCTTTGTGCGCGTGGTGAAAGATTTGGGCTTTACGCTCGTAGGCATTGACCAAGCGAATCGCTATGAATTTGAACGTACAACCTATCGGCTCGATATGACTTATGGTTTGGTGAAAAATGATGTTGGATTGTTGGTGACGGATGTTGATTTTTGGGATGTACGGTTTGAAGATTTTTATACGGGCAGTTCGGTCGCTCGCTGCGTGTTTGCGAATGGTCGGCATGGTTTGGTGAATCGGATTGGTAAAGTGATTCGTAAAGATTTTGCGTACATCGGCGCTTTTAAAGATGGCGTGGCGCGTATGAGTATGAAAGGTAAGCTCTCAGGCAGTATGAAAAATCAGAATGCGTTGGGCAATGTGAATACCTATTTGAGCGGTTTACAAACCAGTAATTCGATGGTGGATTATACGACTTATGACCAACTTTTTCAAAAAGAAGCGGTTCTGGTGTGCGAGGGTTGCGAATGGGGCTACGTGGACACTGCTGGACGCGCCACAGTAGAGCCAACTTATACCTTTGCAAATGATTTTGTAAATGGGGTGGGTATTGTAGAATGTAAAGGAAAATGGGGAATGGTAAATAGAACGGGTAACGCCATTATACCTTGTGAATATGATGGGATAGAATTTTTAGAAAATACAGGCAATCGCATTGTGCGCGTGTACGTGCAGGAGCCGAAATACGGTTTGATAGATACACTTGGGCAGTTAACGGTAGATGCCGTATATGAAGAAATCGGTGAGTTTAGCGAAGGAAGGCTGGCGGTGCAACGTGCTGGTTTGTGGGGATTTGTGGATGCAGAAGGGTTGGAAGTCATTCCATGTCGGTTTCGAGAAGTGTCCAATTTTAGTGAAGGACTGGCGGCTGTGAAAATCGGCAGGCAATGGGGTTACATTGACAAGCAAGGCGATGTAATAATGGATTTTAATTATAATAAAGCCGGTAATTTCAAAGGTGGTATGGCTTGGGTCAACACCTCGGATGGTACGGGTTATATTGATAAAAAAGAAAAATTTATTATACCGGTCAAATTTGAAAAAGCCTTTGATTTTGAGGGAGAAGTGGCGCGAGTCGTGGTAGATGGGAAGTTTGCACTCATTGGCAGGGAGGGAAAATTTGTCGTCAAGCCTCGTTTTACAACGATTGAAGCATTTAATAAACATGGATTGGCGATTGTAAGTTATGGTAAAGATTGGACCCGATATGGCATTATTAATCGCAATGGCACGCTTCTTACCACGCAAACATATAATGAAATACAACCTTATTCAGAAGGTTTAGCAGTTGTTAAACTCAAAGAAAGTTATGGTTACATTGACACGACCGGACAATTAACAATTGCTTCCAATTATTCAAAAGCGGCTGCGTTTTATGAAGGTCGTGCGGCAGCTCAAAAGGAGGGTATTTGTGGCTACATCAGTCGCACGGGCAATGCGGTGATTCCATTCCAATTTAGCAAATGCCTTGATTTTCAAGATGGTAAAGCAGTGGTTTACAAAGGTATTCGCCGTGCTGGCTTGGTGGACACGCAAGGAAATTTAATTATTGAGCCGAGTTTAGACCGTTTATTACAATTTCGAGAGGGTAGGGGTTTAGTGCGTGATAATGAATATCGTTTTTATTACATCACCGAACAAGCAAATATTTATAATGGATTTTATGAAAAAGCAACAGAATTCAAACATGGCGTAGCAGTGGTGCAAGTAAATGGTAAATGGGGCATCATCAATCGCAAGGGTATTGAAATCATTCCACCTAAATATGATAAAATAGAAACGTTTGAAAACGGCTACGCTAAAGTACGTATTGAGGGATTCACAGGTTTGAGCAATCTGAGTGGGCAAGTCATCGTAGCACCTGATTTTGAATACATTAGCTATGCGGGCGAGGGTTTATTTCGAGTAGAACAAGGCGATAAAATCGGATATTTTGACCAGAGTGGCAGTTGGGTGTGGACATTGACGAAGTAATAATGGCACACTGATTTTTAGGACGATTTTTAAAACCTATCATAAAGCATCTTAATTATCAGTCTTATCAGTGTCCTATTTTTAAAATGATTTTAATTTCTGATACACCAAATGCATCGGCAATCCCATAATATTTGAATACGTCCCTTCTATTTTTGAAATTTTACATAAACCAATCCATTCTTGAATAGCATAAGCACCTGCTTTATCATACGGTTTATAATGTTCAATGTAATAATCAATATCTTCGGCTGTCAATTCTTCAAAATAGACCTTTGCAACGTCTGAAAAAACCTCCTCTTTTTCATTTGATAACAAACAAACGCCTGTAATTACCAGATGCATCCGCCCAGATAACGCCTGAAGAATACGCACCGCATCCTTATCATCCGTCGGCTTTCCAAAAATTTCATTTTCAACAATGACGACGCTATCACTTGCTAAAATAATTTCATCTGTTGTAATAAAATGCCGAGCGGCACGTGCCTTTTTGCGAGCGAGATAGGGCGCTACTTCCTCCACCGACAGGTCGTCAGGATAGGTTTCTTCCACATCCATTACCTGCACATCAAATTCAAAACCAGCCTGTTGCAACAAAAAACTACGACGCGGCGATTTCGATGCTAAAATCAATTTACGATTCATCATTTCAAAATTTGTAAGGTATAATAAATTGAAATGACCAGCAAGTTCCGGCATGAAAAGCGTCCTACAGTTCCGAACCGTAGGACGCTTTTATCTTCCTGTTGCAGATTATCGGCGGTCTGCATCGGTAACATAAGTCTCATTGTAATCTCAGGAATTTTCAGTTTGAAATTGGTAAGCCAGGTAACTAACTCCGTGTCTGTACCAGGAATGTAATCTTTGGTAGGCATGTGTATAAATTGTTTTTGTGAAATAATAAATGTAAAATAAAAGAATTTTATCAAATGATGCAAGCGTAAAGCTAAATTTTAGATAAATTTTTTTTAATACTAAAAAAAGAGACAACGCGTACACCGTTGCCATCAAAAATCAAAAATCAGGGGACAAATTTTCAGTATTCGGTAGCAGCAAGTAAAAATTTGCCCGCAGCAGTCGCACGTTTGGAGGCAAATCATCAAGCTGAGAGGGCGGCGCGCGAAAGTTTGCCCTCCGCGCCCAAAAGTCGGGCGGCAAATTTCAAATATTGGGCGGCGGTGCGCAAAAATTTGCCTCCAGCAGTCGTACGTCTGGGGGCAAATTATCAAGCTGGGAGGGCCGCGTACGAAAGTTTGCCGCCAGCGCGCAAAAGTCGGGCGGCAAATATTTGATGGCGGAGGGATATGCTTTGTAAACGAGCGGCGGCTAATGGTCACAGAACAGCACCAGCGGATAAGATAAGTCTCCGTTTGTGTCCTTGCAGCAAATGCTATTTGGCTGCCACTCCAAAGCCAATATAGGCAGCATTTATAATCGAAATTTTTTTGTTGATTTCCTTTCTTAAAGTCGCTATATTTATTTGAACAACAATGATGAAACAATAAGCGCAACACAGCTTCGGTCGGATATTGATACTTACCTCAATCAAGTGGATGAACGCTTCCTGAAAGTGGTACATTCTATGCTGTATGCTTACTTAGAGCAACAAGATAAAGTCGTCGGTTATCGGATAGCAACGGGCGAGCCGGTGTACGCCAGCGAAGCAGCCGATGAATTAGATGCCATTTTAGAAGAAGTGGAACAGGGCGATTATATTACTTTAGAAGCACTCAATGCCCAGTAAAAACGGAAGTAGTAATTACACGATTTTCAAAAGCTGCATTTTTAATTCAGGAATAGCTATTTTACAAATATCAAATAGCACTTCATAATCCGCTTCGTCGTAATGATGAGAAATAAAGTCACGAAAACGAATGATGGATTTTACATCTACCCCAGCGGATGGCAATAAATCTGGTGCTGCTTTGTCAATTTTCTTAACCGTTTCGCTAATTTGTTGCAGTCGCATCGCCACCGCATCCATCATGGTTAAGCCGTCATCGTCCGCCACAAAATCATCAGCCGTATGAATTTTACGCATTCGTTTTTCAATGATGCCAATGACACGTAGCACCAATTCAATTCGCTGCTGTAGGCTTGAATCAGACATATACCAAATCTTGTTGGATGGTTTCTAGAAACTGCGGCTGCAAATGGGGACCTCTACGCGTCAAATCTACCGGTGCGCGTAGTTTTTCTTCCAAAAAATATTGCAGGCGCACCAGCCAGTCATAGCGCGGTGCCTCCAATTCCACCAAAATATCAATATCGCTTCCTGCACTGGCAGTCTCGCGCGCATACGAACCAAAAAGCGCAAGACTTCGTACTCCCATCTGCTCCTGCAAGTAGGGCTTGTATTGGCGTAGCGTATTCAATATATCGGTTCGTTCGTGCATGGCTTGATTTGGTGTATAAATATAACGCAAAAAAGGAAATTTTTTTCGGGTCATTAATAGCGCACTTTAAGGTCGGTTTGCCCGTCATAAATTGCTTTTACGCTGCGTAACATACATTTTGCTATTTCCCCAAATTATATCAGTTTACAAGCATTACATACTCAATAGCCTCTCAAATTCTTCCAAATTGATAACCTTTACTGGTGGGAAGCCAATTGTTTTTAGAACGTTGAAATGTCGGTCGTTGGTTACAATATAGTCACATCCGCCGGCGACCGCGCAATCCACAAATTTATCGTCATCCGGGTCAGCCATTATCAATTGCCAGCGATAATAGACATTGATATAGAAAACATTGCGAAGATTTTCCAATGTTTCCATAACCGCGTCGGCAGTTGCTTTACTCAGGCGATTGCCAATAATTTCTTCGTATTCTTGCAAAATATCACTCGACACATACAGGTCAAAAGTGCCTTTCAGCATTTCGCGGAATACCCAGTTCGTCTGAGCGCGTCTGGGTACAGACACCCAAAAAATATTGGTATCAAGAACGACTTTCACACTGCTTAGGATTTATAAGGGGTGCGTTCGTGCCCTTGCAAAAAGTGCTGCTCCTCCTTTTCCGTCCAGCCCTGCGCTTCCCAAGCTGCATCTGCCAAGTCCATTGCTTTTTCCGCAAAATACTGCGCCAATAATTGCCGGATTGCCAACAAATCCTGTTCTGGCATCTCTCTGGCAAATACCCGCAGCAATTCTAACTGCAAATTGGTAAGTGGTTGTTTTATTGCTTCCATAAAAATAATGCTGGCTTGCTTTTTTTCAAAGGTACAACAGTTTTAGATGGCGGGCAAGTTCCGAAGGAGATGGTCGTACAAAATCATTTTTACCACTCGAGAAGAAAAAGACGATGTGGTGGTTATTGAGCTTTGTCATAGTTAAACAGACCAGCGCGAGTGGGGAGACAATTCGTCTTACGGCAAACAAAAAATAATATTTTCGCTATTAAATCCGACATTTCCCAGCCAAATATTTGAAAAAAGGATTAATCTCCATCTTTGT
>CAZJXN010000005.1:5438-70526 GCA_964549655.1 uncultured Saprospiraceae bacterium | reverse complement strand
ACCAGTAGAATCGTTTGTTTCATAACCGTGAATTTTGAATTATAAACGGTGAAAGGCGGGAAAACGATATGTAATAACCAATCTTGTTTGGTTAATAACCGCCGCCCGGTAATTATCAGGATGCTTAGAAAAAATCACGAAAAATAGTAAGCCACCAATAACGCCACTCCATAAATCGAAAGCCACTTCACACTCGTATACGCTTGCACGGGTACGCCAAAGCGCACATACAGGTACGTACACAAGAGGATTTTTTCAAAAGTATAAGCCACCAACGTTCCAACTGCTACGCCCACCATTCCCCAATATTGCAATAATATAAAGCTCAATACGCCATTTATAATTAATTCAAAAACGGAAATTATTAATACTCCTCGGTTTGCTTGTAAAGCCATCAATATCGGACGCGACATGATCAGCCGACTAATCAAAATGAGTAGAAAAATATTAAATACATCTACGCTTGCCGAAAATGCTGGATTAAATACCAAGGGAAATAACCATTTACTCGTCAAGACCAGCATGATAGACAAGGGAAAAAGCAGGTGAAAAAGTTGGAGTGATTTGGCTTTAATAGAAGGAAGTGCTTTCGGCAAATCTTTTACAATTTCTGGCAGCAAAGCAGCGCTGAGTGCATTGGTGAGGGCAAGCGTGAAGGGTAATTCCTGTGCGCCGTATCGAAAAATAGCAAATTGGGCAGCATCATTTTGGTAATGGTAATTGACCAACCAATTGTCAAATGCGACATTAAAACCACCTAACAAAGCATATATAATTAATGGAATGGATAACCACATCCACTTTTGTATCATTTTCCATTGCAATTGCCACAAGCCGTTTTGCCAAATATTGATTAATAACCACAAATGTTTCAGACTAGCTACAATCACCAATCCAATAATACTCCATTCAAAATCCAAGCCTAAATACACCGGAAGCAGCACTGCCAAAGGTTGTGACAAAAAGAAAACGATTCCGTACCTGGCAATTTCTTTTGGTTTTTCTTGTAATAAAAGTAGATTTTCTAATAAATAGGTTGGAAAATTAAGAAGTATAAATATTAAAAAAATATAGAAATATGAAACTTCTGATTGTCCAATTAATAAAGTTAACAAAGATGTTTTGAAAATTGTAAACAATAAAAATATTCCTACACTAATTCCTACAAAAACGGCGTACGCATTAAAAGTAAATTGCCTTTGTTCAATGTCCGATAGTCTTGGATAGGTAGTCAACAAGCCTTGAACCAAGCCTGATATCCACCAAAAACTCAAGGTATAACTGATGAATAACAATAATTCATACGTGCCAATCTCCCCCAGTGTGAGCCTACTTTTTGCCAGCAAAATGGATGTGAATATCATCGCGCCTTGCCGCAGGAGGTAGAAAAGTTGGAGCGATTGGGTATTACTAATTTTAAAAATCATTTTTTGTAAAATATAAAATCAATAACCACTTTTACATTTTACATTTTTCATTTTTCATTTCAAAAGTCCCTCTACCCGATTCTTAAACACAATATCATACTCCTCCAATTCTTGTAATACCGGCTCATACACCTCCCGCGTCACGGGAATATGTACGCCGGAAGCGGTAATTTTTCCTTGCATGACCAATTTCACAAAAATACCCAACGGCAGTCCGACCGACTTTGACATCGCGGTGTCCACATCATTCTCTCCTTTCATAACGAGGGTGGACGTAAGCAACTTTTTTTCCCGATTCAATTCATATTCAAATTCATGTTGCATCACCACCATATCTTTATCTTTAGGCTTCAAATGCCACTTTTCTATCAATAAATTTTCTAATATCTGAGCTGGAGTTGCATTAGGTAACTTGATTTTCTTTTTGCGAAACAAGCCCAACCATTCTAACTTTTCCATCACAGGCGAATCTGGTTCTTCTCCAATAAGCTGCGCCACGCGCTCTTTTACCGACCCTGCCACCGACTTGCCACTCGTGTACGCCTCCATCAATTCATGAAAAGTAATATCGCCAGAATCTACAATTGGAAAGGAACCATCCGTCATCCCAATTTGCACCAGCGCATTCCAAGCATCGCAATAACCGACCGGACGAAACGTGCCCCGCAAAATATTTGGAATACCACTCAAGCCATACACTTCCCGATACAAAAGCGAATCCCGATTGGCGTATGCCTCAAACTGCCCTACTTCCGGCACGTCTACTAATTGATATTCTTGAAACAAGCGGCTGTAAGGCACATATTTAAATTTTCCACCTTCGATGTATTGCGCCGTTCCCTGCCCTGCCAGCACGATATTGCGCGGATTCCAGGTGATTTTATAATGCCAGGGATTATCGTCTGTTTCAGGTGCAATCAAGCCGCCGGTGTACGACCGAAAAGCGGTAATTTTTCCGCCCTGCTCCTTGATGTCATGGATATGTTTCATCGCAGACATGTGGTCAATACCAGGATCTAAGCCCATTTCACCCATGAAAATCAACTCGCGGTCCCGAAATTCATTACTCAAGCGATACATATCTTTGGACACATACGAGGCAGTTATCAAGTGTTTTTTCAATTTGATACAATCATACGCCACCTCCATATGCAGGTACGCAGGCAGCAGGGACACCACCACATCCGCCCGACCAATCATTTCTCGACGGTCATTGACCTTCGTCACGTCCAGCCATGCGGGTCTACCATTGGGGTGGTTATTTACTTTTTGCTCTGCCAATTGCGGATTAGAATCTGCTACTGTCACAGACCAACTGTACTCTTTTGCTTTTAAAAGCACGTAATTAATCAAGGCGGTAGCAGAGCGCCCGGCTCCGATAATCAAAATATTATTCATGTAAATAAACGTTAGTAAAAGTTCCTAATGCGCTTTAAACAAATTAATTTAATCAACTATACGAAACTGCGAAATAGCTTGCCAATCTTTAAATCCCTAAATCATGGTCAATTTCGCGCAATTTTCTTTAATTTTTTACAAATTGCACCATCTATGCCAAAGAATTTTAAAATACAAAAATCGAATAAGTCTTTTGAATAATGCAACTATGGAAAGAGAAATTAAATTGTATGCAGTAGTAAAAGTGTATGACGAGCCAGAAGGTTTGCCATCAGATGAACAAATCTTATTGCAAACTGCTAAAAATAATTTACCAAACGCATATGCGCCGTACTCTGGTTTTCAAGTCAGTGCCGCTATTTTATTAGAAAATGGAGCAATATTGGTCGGAACGAACCATGAAAATGCCGCTTATCCGATGTGCTTGTGTGCCGAGCGAGTCGTGTTGGGTGCCGCCCATGCTCAATTTCCCGGTATTCCCATAAAAACCATTGCCATTACAGTTCAAAATGAGCGCAATCCAGTCAACCAACCTGCTGCGCCCTGTGGCGCTTGCCGCCAAGTCATCTGCGAAACGGAACATCGTTATCAGCAATCCATTGCCATCATTTTACAAGGTGAAACGGGAGAGATTTATAAATTTCAATCGGGAAAAGATTTATTGCCGCTGGCGTTTGATGGGAATTTTTTATGATGCATGGTACACTGATTTTTAGGATAGTTATGATTTTTTATAATTTTCAAGTGTATTAAAATAATCATAAGCACTCTTAATCATCATAAAAATCAGTGTACTATCAAACAATCACCCCAAACAAATCAAACTCTGCCACTTCCGTAATTCTTACTTGCGCAAAGTCGCCCACGCGCACGTACTGGCTGGCAGCAGACACAAGCACTTCATTATCTACTTCTGGGGAGTCGCCTTCGGTGCGTCCTACAAAATACGCGCCTTCCTTGCGGTCGAACAATACTTTAAACGTCTTTCCCACTTTTGCCTGATTTTTTTCAAAAGAGATGTCCTGTTGAATCTCCATCAAACGGCTGGCACGCTCGGCTTTCAATTCCGCTGGTACGTCGTCTGCCACGTCATAAGCGCGCGTTCCTTCCTCATGCGAATATTGAAAAACGCCCAATCGGTCAAATTGCATCTCTTGTATAAACTCGCACAAATCTTCAAATTCTGCTTCCGTTTCACCAGGAAATCCTACGAGCATCGTCGTCCGAAGTGTCAAATCCGGCACTTTTTGTCTTGCTAATTCTATTAAATTTATCGTTTCTTCTTTCGTAATCTGGCGGCGCATTCTTTCTAAAACTGCATTATTGGCGTGTTGCAGCGGCATATCCAAATAATTGCAAACCTTTGGCAGTGAAGCCATTGCATCGAATATTTCAAGTGGAAACTTACTCGGATACGCATAATGCAATCGAATCCACTCAATACCTTCCACTTCCGAAAGTGCGTATAACAACTGCGGCAACTCTCTTTTTTTGTAAATATCCAGACCATAATACGTCAACTCCTGTGCGATGACCATCAATTCTTTCACGCCACGTCGTGCCAGACTTTGCGCTTCTTTTACCAATTGTTCAATCGGCTTGGACACGTGCGTACCGCGCATGAGCGGAATGGCGCAAAACGAGCAAGTGCGATTGCAGCCTTCCGAAATTTTCAGGTACGCGTGGTGTGGATCCGTCGTGATGATACGCTCGCCAACGAGTTCGTGTTTATAATCCGCTTTGAATTTTGCTAATAATTGTGGCAGTTCTAACGTACCAAACCAAGCATCCACTTCTGGGATTTCCACTGCCAATTCCTCTCGATAACGCTGGCTCAAGCAGCCCGTCACATACAATTTATCAATCTCGCCCTGTTTCTTCACTTCCGCATATTCCAGAATGGTATCAATGGATTCCTGCTTCGCTAAATCAATAAATCCGCACGTATTGACGATGATGATATTGGCATCCGATTGGTCACTTTCGTGCGTCACGTCAAACTGATTCCCACGCAATTGCGTAATAATATTTTCCGAATCCACGAGATTCTTGGAGCAGCCGAGCGTGATGACGTTGACTTTATCTTTTTTTAAGGTCTTTGTTTTCATTGAATTGCGTTCGAGTGTTAATGTGTTAATGTGTTTTTGTCACATTACTCGATTTCTAAAAAAGTTTGCAAAGATAGGAAATCAATAGCAGTTTTTTAGATAAAAGCCATGTATTCAAATCTTTCAATTATTCCATCGCTGGCATAAACACTTTAGCACAAAAACACATTTTAATCCTTCCGTTTTCCACTCTGATACCGCACAATCCGCGCCTTGCCATAATTCGGCAACACAAATTGATTAAAAAAACCGGTTGCAGTTTCTTCATCTTTAAAATCGCCAATAGTGTAGGCAAAGCGATTGCCAGTCAAGGGTTCTACCACAATATTGCCGTGCCGGAAGAAAAGGTCGCTGGAGTCTGGCAGCAGCGTGTCTGCCACCATGATTTCGATGCGAAAACCGGTGTACGTCGTGTCCAAATCCTTTGCCGGATAGCCCTCTGGCTTTACGATTCTTATCTCTTCATCCTTACCCGACGGGCGAATGACCGAGCGTTTTACGATGGCTACGGTATCTTTAAAGAGCGTTTCTTCAAATGATTCCGTTTGTCCGTAAGTAGTACAAAAACAGCTTATTACAATCATTATACTTAACAAAAAAGAAATCTTCTTCATGGAGTTTGTTTTAATATTATAATAATTTCGTGTCTCAATATTTCTAAAAAAGCGATTACTTTGCGTTTATAGCTTAATTGCACCACATAGGCACATAAAACACATAGGTTTTTTGCGTTATAAACTTGTACAGATTTTTTCTTCAATATATAAAAAATATAATATCTATGTAAACGATGTGTCTATGTGGTAAAAAAGGCAAAATAAAAAAATTACATGGCTTTAAAAATTATTTTCATGGGCACGCCGGAATTTGCAGTGCCTTCGCTCGATATATTAATCCAAAACGGATATGAGGTGGTCGGTGTTGTGACGGCGACGGATAAATTGGGCGGACGTGGCAATAAACAATTGCTACAATCGGCAGTGAAGCAATATGCGGTGGAAAAAGGCTTGAACATCTTACAACCGGAAAAGCTCAAAAATCCTGAATTTATAGAAGAATTGAGCATTTTAAAGGCTGATTTACAAATTGTAGTCGCATTTAGAATGCTGCCAGAAATCATTTGGGCGATGCCGCCAAAAGGGACATTCAACTTGCATGGTTCTTTGCTTCCCAAATATCGCGGTGCCGCGCCTATCAATTGGGCAATTATAAACGGAGACACCGAAACGGGCGTAACGACTTTTTTTATTCAACATCAAATAGATACGGGCGACTTGATTTTACAAGAAAAAATACCCATCGGAGAAAATGAAACGGCTGGCGAGGTACACGACCGCCTGATGCAATTGGGCGCGGAAACGGTGTTGAAAACGGTACAATTGATTGAAAGTCAAAATATTAAACTTCAAAAACAAAATGACTCAGAAGTCTCACATGCGCCCAAACTATTCCATGAAACTTGCGAAATTGATTTCAACCAACCGACTCAAAAAGTGCATGATTTTATTCGTGGGCTCAGCCCTTACCCTGCCGCTTGGACGACACTTGACGGGTTGGAATTGAAAATTTTAAAAACGACCAAACAAGTTGCGCCGCACGAATTTGAACCGGGCAAATTTATTTCAGATAACAAAAAATCACTCAAAATCAGCACATTAGATGGATTCATTGAAGTACAGGAATTGCAATTGCAAGGTAAAAGACGGATGGATATTATATCTTTTTTAAATGGAAATAAAATTTTAAATGAGTAAAAATTAATTATATTATTTGAAATAAACCTTGTAAATCAAACAGTTATAAGTTTAAAATTATTTTAATTTGAAATTAATAAATGTTAAAACACGTTTTATACTATCAACCTGTTTTTAGCAGCCTTATCTTTGAGTATTCCATTTTTAATTTCTCATCTACAAAAGCGTCATAAATTCTGCCATTCCAGCTTATCACCGTACTTATTTTGCAAAAATTTGGTTAACAGCACGTAAAGTTTCGTTAAATTCTTCTTGAAAGAAACTACGTGTCCTAACAATATGTTATCTTTACAGCGAAATGAATCATTGTTATCCGGTAATTTAAATTTTATTATGACACTTCACGAATTGGAACGCGCATGGGATATGCACGCTCCTAACACACCCGTACAGGTAGCTGTACCTGCACGGGGGCGCGAGAAATGGACGGCAGAGCAGGCGAATGCCTGGTACGCCGAACAAGGTTGGCTGGTGGGAAGTAATTTCATTCCAAGTACCGCTATCAACCAATTAGAAATGTGGCAAACCGAAACCTTTGACGTCGCCACGATTGACCGGGAATTGAGCTGGAAAGCATCCCTCGGGATGAACACCGCTCGCGTATTCCTACACGACTTGCTGTATGAAGAAGACCCAGAAGGGTTTATGGACCGCATGGAAACGTACTTACTGATTGCTGACAAGCACCGCGTGAAAACTTTATTTGTACTGTTTGATTCGTGTTGGGACCCGCACCCGCAACTTGGCAAGCAACGCGACCCTCGACCACACGTACACAACTCCGGCTGGATGCAAGGTCCGGGCGCGCACTGTTTAAAAGATGTAACGCAATACGCTCGTTTAGAACGGTTTGTAAAAGGAGTCGTGACCCCTTTTGCGCATGACAAGCGAATTCTGGGCTGGGATGTCTGGAACGAACCAGACAACACGAACTGGGGTTCTTACCCTACCACCGAATTAACCGACAAACTGGATTACGTACTGACACTGTTACCACAAGTATTTGAATGGACGCGCGCCGCCAATCCGAGTCAGCCCATCACTGCTGGTCTTTGGATTGGAGATTGGTCGAGCTTCGATACGTTAACGCCGATTCAACAAGTACAAATTGCGGAATCAGACATCGTCTCTTTTCACAATTATGACGATGAGCACGAGTTTGAGAAACGCATTCACTGGCTTTCGCAATACGACCGCCCGATGTTGTGTACTGAATACATGGCTCGCCCGAGTAAAAGTACCTTTGCGACAAAGCTAAAAGTAGCGCGTAAATACAAAGTCGGAATGTACAATTGGGGATTTGTAGATGGTAAAACGCAGACGAAATACCCTTGGGATAGCTGGAACCACACCTACGACGCAGAACCGCCACTGTGGTTTCACGACATTTTCCGCACGGATGGCACGCCCTACAGCTCGGAGGAAGTAGCAATTATTAAAGCACTGTGCATGGCGCAGGAATTGGAAGAAGCATGATTTAGTAGGCAGTTTGCAGTCACTCATTTTTAGAAGAAATTAATAAGCGCAAAAACAAAAAAGGTATAGTAGAGTCATGTTCGCAAGGGCATGGCTCTTTTCATTTACGCGGTTATCTGAACTGTGGTGCGGTTAAAATTAAGGGATGAAGGCAATAAAAAATTAAAAGTTTGCCGAAGAAAAAGCGACCGAGTGAACAAGCACAAAAACTATGTGCCCTATGTAACTATGTGATAAAAAAAATCTGCGCCATCTGCGAAATCTGCGGGAGACAAATTGCGAAAATTCGCTACCTTTGAAACACCAACCGCAAGCAAGTTGCAAGCGAACTTTCAAACATCAAACCTCCAAACTAAAAACTTTTATGGCAACCCAATACGTCAGCATCCGCAATCTCCAGTTCCTACTCAACGAAGTATTAGACGCACCAGCTTTAAATCAATATCCGTACTACGCTGATTATGATGCCGATGCATTCAACATGGTACTCGATGCAGCCAAACAACTCAGCGATACCTATCTTTTTCCGTTCTATCGGGAGATGGACAAAGAGAAAGCGTATTACAAAGATGGGGAAGTCCATGTGCATCCAAGCCTGCGTCCGGCGCTGAAGGCATTGGCAGACGGTGGCTGGATTTCCGCGTTAGATAGTTATGAAAATGGAGGACAACAAATGCCACACGTATTAATGAGTGCCGGTTTGATGTGCTTCTATGCTGCTAATGGAAATGCGGCAAGTCACGCTTTTCTTACACAAGGCGCGGCGAATTTGATACGTGCATATGCCACGCCAGAACTAAACGAAACGTATGTGCCGCAAATGTACGGCGGCGACTGGCAAGGCACGATGGCGCTCACCGAGCCGCAAGCTGGTAGTTCTCTAACGGATATTACATCTTCTGCCGAGCCGCTAAATGGAAATGGCACTTATAAAATCAAAGGACAAAAAGTTTACATCTCGGGTGGCGACCATAATGCGGTGGATAATGTAGTTCACTTGTTGTTGGCAAAAATCAAGGGCGCTCCGGCAGGCACGAAAGGGATTTCGTTGTTTGTCGTACCAAAATATCGGGTTGAAAATAGTGAATTAGTGAGTAACGATGTGACTACGGCAGGTATTTTTGGTAAAATGGGACAACGCGGCTACGTCGCTGCACATATCATGTTGGGTGAAAAAGATGATTGTATTGGTTACTTAGTAGGTCAACCGCATCATGGTTTGCCATATATGTTTCAAATGATGAATGAAGCGCGGATTGGCACGGGTTTGATGGCAACAGGCTCTGCTTCTGCCGCCTATTATGCTTCTTTGCAATATGCAAATGAACGCTCGCAAGGACGACATCCATCGAATAAAGACCCGCTCGCTCCACCTGTTTTAATCATCGAACACGCCGACGTGCGCCGAATGTTATTGCAACAAAAAGCGATTGTAGAAGGTAGTATCGCCGTTTTATTACAATGTAGTTATTATTCCGACCTTGCGAAAGTCAGCGAAGGGGAAGCCGCTGAAAATGCCCATTTATTATTAGAATTACTCACGCCCATTGCCAAATCTTACCCAGCAGAAATGGGTACTTATTCTACCAGCGTAGGTATGCAAGTACTCGGCGGCGCAGGTTACACCGATGATTTCCCGTTGGAACAATATTACCGTGACATTCGAGTGAACGCGATTTACGAAGGCACGACTGCTATTCACGGCATGGATTTGTTGGGTCGAAAAGTCATGCTCCAAAATGGTAAAGCCGCGATGCTCTATGCCAAAGAATTACAAAATGTAATTATTGCTGCCCAAAGTTCCGAAACTTTAAAACCGCTTGCAGATAAACTTGCTACGGCTGCCGCCAAACTACAAGAAGTAACGGCTCATCTATTGCAACTCGCCAAGCAGGAAAAACCAGAAGTCTTCCTCGCCGATGCTACTTTATATTTAGAATATTTTAGCATCGTCACCATCGCTTGGCAATGGTTGAAACAGGCGATTGTAGCGGACAAAGCTTTAGTAAATGCCGCTGGTGATGATGTTATATTTTATAAAAGCAAATTACAAACGACTAAATATTTTTTTGAATATGAATTGCCGAAAACGATGGGGTTACGGGCAAGGCTGCTGAGTACCGAGCGGGTGACGCTGGAGGTGAAGGCGGAGGAGATTGTGTAGAAAAATTAAGGATTAGAGTTGTAGTTTTTACAAAAAAACATTTGTAATATATTTAATTATAATCAGAACTATTGTATACGAAATCTAATTATAACTTTAATTCCTATCCTCCCAACGGCTTGGATTTCTGTTGCCGTATATAATGGCTAAAATGTAAACATTAGCATTAACCACTTTATAAATAAGATTATATTTGAATCGTTGAAGAAAGAATCGGCGCTTCTCGTCATGATTTTTTTGAAAAAGAAAGGGTGTTTCTTCTAAAACTGTAATGGCATCCGCTATTTCTGCCAACAACTCAAAACCAAGTCCGATTTGTTGCCCTTCTAAATATTCATAGGCTTCATCCAAATCTAATTCAGCTTCCGGTTGTATAATAACAAGGTAGGTTGGCATCAACGACTATATTTTGCAATCACCTCACCGGCAGGTCTTCCTACCGACGTACCGTTTTCTAATGCTACTTCTCTTTGCTCCAGCTCTTCCTGCCATTCTTTCGATAATTGGAAATTATCTGTTGTCAAAAGTTCTACCATAAAGTGCATCAGTTCAGCTTGTTCGGCTTTGCTAAGTACTATGACCTCTTCTTTTATTGCTTGAATACTCATATCATTAATATTATAACCACTAAGATACGGTAAATGGAACCAATAATCAATAAATAGTCGTATTTGTGTAGCAAGAAAAATATTACTTTTTTATTTGTAAAAGCGGTTTCCGTCTTATCTTCCCTCCATGAAAATCACCTACCACGCCGATTACACCCAAATGAGCGGACACGCAAAAGACCTGATTGTGAGGACGTTACAACAAAAAAAAGACAGCTTGATCTGTGCCGCTACTGGCAATTCTCCTTTAATGACCTACCATTTACTGGCAGCGGAATTTCAAAAAGACAAAGCGTTATTTGAGCAACTACGCATTCTAAAACTCGACGAATGGGGCGGTGTGGAGATGCAGGAGTCGCAAACCTGCGAATCTTTTTTACAAAAAAATTTATTGCAACCATTACATATTAGTCCGAATCAGTATTTTGCTTTTGAAAGCAATCCTGAAAATCCACAACAAGAATGTAATAGAATGCAAAATATTATAACGGAACAGGGACCGATAGACCTTTGCATATTGGGCTTGGGTAGGAATGGGCATATTGGGTTTAACGAGCCTTCAGAAGCATTACATCCTTATTGTCATGTGGTAAAACTTTCTGATACTTCCATGCAACATTCAATGGCAAAAGCGATGCAACAAAAGCCTACGTACGGTATGACGATTGGGATGGCAGATATTTTACATTCCAAAAAAATAATATTATTGGTCACAGGTAATCATAAAAAAGAAGTGGTAAAGCGACTATTAAAACAAGAGATTTCTACACAATTACCCGCGTCTTTGCTATGGTTGCATCCAAATGTGGAATGTGTGATAGATAAGCGAGTAATGGAACACTGATTTTATAGGGTGATTATGATTTTAAAAATAAAAGAGCCGATATCATTTACTTTTTATCCAGCTGCCCGTCATTCGCCGCCCATTTATCACCATTTCTATTACATAATTTCCTGTCGGCAGTTGTTCTAAATTTAACTGCACTTTACTTTCCCCATTCATTATTTTACTAAAAACCAATCTTCCATCTGCATTTATTACTTTAAGTAAGCCTTTTTGAATAATGGGCTCTGCTAATTGAATCGTTAACAAACCATCGGAAGGATTTGGGAAAATAGTGAGTTCAAGATTGTCAGCAATGGCTTGAATACTGGTTGTGCCACCACTTTCCAAAGCGCCAATTGAACGTTGTTGTTTGAAATTTGCACCTGAAAAATCAGTCTTAGGAGTGCTCGTTTGCTTTCCTTTTGCAATCGCCGGACTATTAGGAAGTAAATTAAAATCCTCTGCATTTACATCTTTAAAATTTGGATTTTGTCCAACGATTCCATTACTTTCTTGCACAGGTAAAGATGGTTTACTGGAATTCGGATTTTGATAATTATACCATAAGTTATTTGTAAAAGTGAAGGTATTTGGACGCGTATTTGTGCCAATATTTACGGCAGTACTCACATTATTGTCAAAATAAATGATATTATTAATAAAACTATTCTCTCCACTTTGTAAAAAGCGATTCGGGTCCACCGTTTCTTGTAAAATACGCACCACCCATTTACCAGGTAAATAAATCGTGTTGTTCACCACTTCCACCCGTACGCTCCCTACATACGCAACAGGCGCTTGCGAACCCATAAAAACATTAGAATATACTTGTAAATCTGCGGCTTCAAAAGTCGCATCTATCGGTCGGAAGAATTGCAAACCCGTGCTGCCGCCCAAATTCAAAGCTCTGGCTCCTGCATTTTTAAAAAAATTGGCTTCGATGCGCACAAACTGAGTCCCGCCTTTTGCTTGAATGCCCGTGGAACCAAGATTTTCAAACCGATTTTTGTGAATAAGTCCCTGATGACAACCCACCATATCAATACCACTCCCACCGGTCGCGCCATTTAAAAATGTACAATCGCGCACTTCAAATTCATCTACACCCGACATTTTGAGTAAATCATTATTACCCGTTGCATTCATATTGCGAAAAATGCAATTTTCTATTAAAACATGATGTGCTGGTGTATCATAAGAGCCGCTATCGTCTATATTGACACCATTGCCTGTTTGCTGCTCAAAAATAATGCCGCTGATGTGCAAATAATTGGGGTCTGTAAAGTGCCACGCCTCCGTACTGCCGCGAATAATAACATTTGCGTTCGGAAAATTTAGAATATGAATCCATTTGTCCGCCGTGCCTTGCAAGTTTTCAATATATTGCCCGCCCGTGTACACGCCAGTGCGCAAGAAGATGGTGTCGCCGGGCTGTGCCTGTCGGGTAGCGCTCAAGAGATTCGAGTGCGGTTGTCCAGTGCCGACGTGGAGCGTTTTTGCAAAACAGGAAATAAGAGAAGTAAATAGTAGCACTGCCAGAAGTGAGATTCGGGTCATGGGTGTTCGTGTTTTTGGGAAGTAATAGATTAACAAAAATGATAACGTATGATTCGACTATCTTATTTTCTTCATCGCATTGGCAATATCCACATCATATCCTTCGCCGCGCTTTTCCAATTCCGTTATTACATTTTGATAATTTTTGTCGTCTCTATTTTGTGATAATTTATGCGCGGCATGAATTTCTTTTACTTTTATTTCAAAACCGACAATGCCCCGCATTTCTTTTTGAACGTATTCCGGTGTCATACGCTCCAACTGCACAGGTTTTGCAGAAGTAGTTTCGTATTTATCCATCAATTTTTTAAGCGCTTGAAATAACTCCTCGCCTTCCATTACACGCAGGCTTCCATATACATGAACGGCGATGTAATTCCAGGTCGGCACGTTTTCATGATCATACCAAGAGGAAGAAATGTAAGCGTGGGGCGCCGAGAAAATCGTCAGCACCTGCGAGTTTTCGGCAAATGTTTTCCACTGTGGATTCGCTTTAGAAATGTGTCCGACGAGTACGTCTTCTCCAGCAGCGTTCGTTTCTAATTCCAGTGGAATGTGCGTCGCCCAAGGTTTTCCATCTAAGATATTGATGAGGATACCAAAGCTATTGGCTTGAATGAAATTTCTAACTTCTTCAATGTCAGTGAGTTTGTAACGGGGAGGAATGTACATTTGTATAATTTGCTGATGAGATAATCCCGATTTGCGGGACAAGTTATGCTGATGTGCTAATATGCTATACGGGAAATTAGCAAATTGGCACACCAGCAAATAAGCACATTAATTACCGCTCGTGCTGGTGCTATCTTTCTTCGGCTCTTCTTTCTTCTTCTTTTTAAACGGATTGAATTTATCCAACTGATTTTTAATTTCTTCTTTCGTGGTGGAATCCACTTTGCTGCCCAATTTATCTTTAATTGCTTCTTCCGCTTTTTTCGTCACGTCTTCTTTGGCTTGCTCGGTTTTATCTTTCAACACCGTTTTTACAGAATCCACAGCTTTGGTGGCGGTTTGTTTGAGCTGCTCTTTACCTTCTGTAATTTTTTCTTTCACTTCATTTTTCACGGCATCTTTCACTTGTTCCGTGGCGGAGGCAACCGGAGAACTTTCGCCGCCATCGGTGCCGAGCAATTTAAATCCTACTTTTGGACTCTTGATACTGCCTGTAAGATTAAATTGTACATTCACAAATTCTGTTTTCGCAATATTCAAACCAAACTTGGCGGCTTCTTTACTAATCTGGTCTAAACCTTTCGTAGCCGCAGCACCTACACCCATTTTCTCTATCAGTTTGCGCGGAATTTTAGCTTTAATGGTGTAATTAATATCCTGATTCAAGCCATGCGTACCAGCGATTTTCATCGGAATATCTTTATATTGATAATCAAATTCTTTCACTGCGACCGCACCATCTTTCAATTCAAACCAGTTTTTCGTATTCTTTATCGTAAGCGCTTCTTTAAAATAATCAATATTAAACTTCTCGCCAATTACTTGTAATGGTCTGAAATTATCAATAATTCCATTAATCGTTTCTAAAAAGCCTTGCATATTTAAAGAATTAAAATTCGGCATCACGTTTTTGCCCAACGTTCCGTCTAAAATCAAACTCGTATTAAAATTTCCTCGTATGAATGCTCCAATCGGCGCGAGCACTTGAAAGCTGTTGAACGCACCAAACGTTTTTTGAAAATCCATATTTTGCAAATCATACTTGAGGTTAAACCCTGGATTCGCTTTGTCTTTCGTGTCATAACCGCCGCTCAATGCCACTTTTCCACCTAAAATATTTGCAGTCACATCTTGCAATACGACCGCTTCTTTCGCCACGATCAAATCGCCTTTTACATTATTGAGTATCATATTGGTGTAAATGACTTTGTCCATGTTGGCGCGAATCGTCATATCTATATTTTTCGGTATTAAAATGGGCTCCATTCCGGCGGTAGAAGCAGTGCTGGTGGTGGTTGCAGTCGGTTGAGGCGCAGAGCCATCTGCCGTCATAAATTGATTCAAATTCATTACTTTGGACGAAACCGCAATATTTCCACCCAAGGTCTGATTGTCAAATAAATAATCAAATAAGTTTGTAATAACTCCTGAAGCCTTTACATCACTCTCCCCAATTTGCGTACTCAATTCGCTCACTGACAGTTTATTAGGTTTTATATTTCCTTTTACAATCGAGTTTTTTAAACGATACGTATCATACGCCAATTGTCCAACTGCCGCGTCCAACGTAAAATCAAATCGGTCAAATATCTCGGTTGCCGCGGCAGGCTGTGTTTGGGAAGCCGGTAAAGCGGGTTGCGTCGTAGTAGCCGTCTCTTTTGGCACCCATTCATTCGCATCAAACGAGTTAGAGCGCACCGTAAATTGACCACGCATTGTTTTCTTTGGTGAGAAATACGCCAAGATATTTTGAATCGAACCGCTCGCCTTTACATCGCTTTTACCCAATTTTGCATCGAAGTTTTCAAGGCGTACATTTTGGGGTGTGAATTGCGCTTTGGCACTATTAATACGGATCGCAGGGTAAGCCACGTCTTTATAATTCAAACCTTGTACCGACATATCGCCGCGCATATTTACTTTTTCATATTCTTGGTTCTCAATATACGACAAGCGCGTTTTCACATCTACATCCGCCGAAATGATGCCGCTTAAGTCACTCATACCTTCCATCGGAAAGGCTTGCGATAGTTCTTTTAAATTTAAAGTTCCGTCAATCTGCGTGTCCACATCGGGGTCAGAAATCGGTGTTTTCAATTTAAAAACCGCTCGAATCGGATTGCTCCCCAATTGCATGGCAAACGTTGGAATATCTAAGAGCAAGTCATCAAAATTGCTGGTCGGACTATTCACGTTTATTTTTGTATTAATATTAGAAATGCCCAACGGCAAATCAGGATATTTTATACTGCCATTTTCCACGCCTAAATTCACTTGAAAAGCCGGATATGTTTCTTGTGTCGCATTGTAAGTACCTTTTGCAAAACCGCTCAAATTAAACGTTCCATCTGCTTTTACACTCTCATAACCAGCGATATACGCATTTGGAATCATAGATAATAAATCCTTAAACTCACTTTGCGGCGTAGAAAATTTTAAATCCATCACGATATTGCTCGTGTCCGGCAATTGTACGAAACCGTCTGCGCGCAACTCTAAGTCATTCAACTTTACAATATTGTCCTTCAACGTATATTTGCTATTCGCTTGGTCAATATTGAAAATGGCATCCAATTCCGTGTGCGCTCTTTTCAAATATGGAATGCCGCCATACGTCAGACTCAACGAATCCACATTCGTATCGGTATTCAAATCATATACCATACTTGTAAAGTCGCCAGAACCTTTATGGTCTAAACCTTTGATAGACAAGTCAATACCAATCGTTTCATCTTTATATACTATATTTCCATCTTCTATTTCATACGATTCCAAAGTGATGTTAAAATCGCTTGTAGCAGTCTCCGGTTCTTCCGCCAAAGAATCCGCTGTCGGTTTCACAATATCGTAATTGGCGCGTCCGTCTTCCAACACAAATACATTTATATTAGGTTTTTTTACATAAATAGACTTGATACGCCACGGCTTTTGATTGCGAATGATAGACATAATATCCACTGTTACATCCGCCGCTTCTACATCCGCCAAGCGAATGTCTTCAAACGGCTCCATATTTGTAACCGTCAGATTTTGCAAGCGCACACTCACATCCGGGAAATCCCGAAACACAGACAAGCTGACATCCGTAAAATTGAGTTTGGCATTCAAGCTTTCATTGGCAGCTTTGATGACCGCCGCTTGTATCTGGTCTTTAAAAAAATAAGGAATGGCAAACGCCGCGCCGATGACGAGCGTAAACAGTACCGCAATGATTATTAAAGTGATTTTAATTCCGCGTTTCATTATATTGGATTTGAGGAGTATAGGAAGATGGGAGGATGGAAAAACACGTGCTTCGTGGATTCTCCTATCTTCCTATCCTCCCATCTTCCATTTTTTTCTTAACGCTCAAAAGTGCTACAAATTTACACAGATAGCACGTTTTAGCAAATTATTAAACTTTTATTAATACAACAACAACATTGTAGAATAGATGCTAAGGCAAGGAAGAATGCATAAAATGGAGTGGTTTTAAATATTAATTTCAAATTTTAAATTTCCGATTGCTAATTTCTTGCGCCATCTTTGTGGCAAACGAGTCCTGAAAAATATGCACACGGAAAAAACAAATTTTACATTTATAGAATCACAAAGCGACCTTGATCTCTTTTATAGACAGCAGCAGGGTATTGAATGGTTGTGTTTCGACACGGAATTTGTAGGTGAAAAACGCTACACGACCAGTTTGTGTCTCTTGCAAGTAACGACGGCGCATGGCAATTATATGATTGACCCGTTCAAAGTACCCAATTTAGACCCTTTTTTAGAATTCGTTGAAAATGAGCTGATTGTAAAGGTTACACACGCCGGAGATAATGATTATCGCTTATTAAATAGTCTGTATGGAACGGTTCCTAAAAATATTTTTGATACACAACTCGCTGCTGCTTTCAGTGGCTATCGCTATCCGATTTCGTTTCGAAAATTAGTGGAAGTGGAATTGCGGGTCAGTTTGAATAAAAGTTATGCCGTGACAGACTGGGAAGCGCGTCCATTTACACCCAAACAACTCACCTACGCACTCGAAGACGTGCTGCCACTGCACGATTTGTGGGGCATTTTGGAAGAAAAATTAGAACGACACGGACGGTTAAGTTGGGCAATGGAAGAATTTCGGCGCATGGAATCGCCCGGTTTTTATGCGAAAGACCCAAATCACGACGCATTGAATAGTGACATGATGAAATCCCTCAATCTGCGGGAACAAGTCTTTTTATTGCGGCTCTTTGATTGGCGGCGACGCACGGCAGAAGAGAAAAATTATTCCAAGGAAATGATTTTGCCAGGCAAGTTGATTAGCCAAATTGTGCGCGGAATGTCGTCTGGTAGAGACGCGCTCTTGCGCAATCGCCGCTTACCTGAAAAATTGATTCGCACCAATATTCAATTGTTTGAAAAGTTGTATAAAGAACCTACTACCGATGCCGAACGACTTTTATTAAAGCAAATTCCGACGGAGGAAAGTGAAGACCCGTATGATGAAATGTTGCAAGAAACACTTTACCTTTTAGTAAAATATAAATGCCTCGAAAATGGCGTGTCCCCTACCCTTGCGCTCCCACGTGCCGCCATCAAAAAAGTGCGCAACGGCAACGAGGGCTTGGAAGACAGCTTAAAAAATGGCTGGCGAAAAGATTTATTTGGAGCAGAATTGGTAGAGCGAATTTTGAATTTTGATAAATTGGAAATGGAAGTAACCGATAGCACCATTGCGTTGAAAGTGGAGGATGGGAGGATGGGAAGATAGGAAACGCTTGCTACTTACTCCTCCATTATCTTGATTTTAGAAAATCTGGGAGAACACTTGCCATGTGCATCCTCCTATCCTCCCGTCTTCCCAAAAAAAAGCAATGACTGATAAATTATTAGAAATCAAAAACCTAAGCATCTTCTTCCGCACGGACGAGCAAATCACGCAGGCGGTGGACGGTATTAGTTTTGATTTGTACAGAGGCGAAACGGTGGGCATCGTAGGTGAATCGGGATCTGGAAAGTCGGTGACGGCGTTGTCTATTATGCGCTTATTGCAAACACCTCCGGCAAATACTGGTAGTGGTGAAATTCTATTTCGTACTAAAGAAGGTGAAGTTGTTGATTTGTTGCAAGTGCCTGAAAATCAGATACAAGCATTGCGTGGGAATGAGTTGGCGATGATTTTTCAAGAGCCGATGACTTCTCTAAATCCTGTTTTTAAATGTGGCGACCAAGTAGCAGAAGTCATTCGATTGCACC
Source organism: uncultured Saprospiraceae bacterium (assembly GCA_964549655.1). Lineage (GTDB taxonomy): Bacteria > Bacteroidota > Bacteroidia > Chitinophagales > Saprospiraceae > JADJNW01. Next base: position 51,304 of record CAZJXN010000005.1, on the reverse strand, counting down.
AAAAAATGGACGCAAAAGCAGCGAAAATTGCTACGCTGGAATTACTGTCAAAAGTGAAATTACCAGAGCCACAGCGGATTTATGACGCATATCCACACCAGATTTCTGGCGGGCAGAAGCAGCGCGTAATGATTGCGATGGCAATGGCTTGCAATCCAAGTATTCTATTGGCAGATGAGCCGACGACCGCGTTGGATGTGTCGGTGCAACAAACGATTTTGGAACTGATGCGCGATCTAAAACAAGAATTTCAAATGTCTATGTTGTTCATTACCCATGATTTAGGGGTGATTGCAGCGATTGCTGACCGCGTATTGGTGATGTATAAAGGTAAAATTGTAGAGCAAGGCACGGTTTCAGATTTATTTCAAAATCCGCAGCATCCGTACACGCAAGGCTTGCTGGCTTGTCGTCCGTCGCTGGAATATCGTTTGAAACGTTTGCCATTAGTGTCTGATTTTTTATCACAAGAAAAAACGGATTTTGCAAAAACGATAGAAGATTGGAAAATAAAACCGCAAGAAACCGCGGCGCGATTAGAAAATTTACAAAAAGTAGCACCGATATTACAAGTATCAAATTTGAAAACTTGGTTTACAGGCAAAAAGAATTTTTTTGGTAAAACATTGGATTATATAAAAGCGGTAGACGATGTAAGTTTTGAAGTCTATCCCGGCGAAACCTTAGGATTGGTGGGTGAATCCGGCTGTGGAAAGACGACTTTAGGACGTTCCATTTTACACTTGATTCCACCCACGGAAGGCAGTGTACAATTTGAAAATAAGAAATTAGAAAATATTTCTGAACTTGAGTTAAAACGGTTGCGCCGCGAAATGCAACTCATCTTTCAAGACCCCTACTCTTCTCTCAATCCACGCCTCCCCATTGGTGAAGCGGTTATGGAACCCATGCGTTTTCATCATATTTCACAAAATGACCGCCAACGTAAGGAACGCGCGCTTGAATTGCTAAAAACGGTCGGTTTAGAATCCCATCATTTTCAACGTTATCCGCATGAGTTTTCAGGTGGACAGCGGCAACGAATTTGTATCGCACGAGCATTAGCATTGAATCCAAAATTTATAATATGTGATGAAGCGGTTTCCTCGCTCGATGTGTCCGTGCAGGCGCAAGTATTGAATTTACTGATGGAATTACGTGAAAAACATAATCTTACGTATATTTTTATTTCGCATGATTTATCGGTTGTAAAGTTGATGAGCGACCGAATGCTGGTGATGAACGCCGGAAAAATTGTAGAATCAGGTCCTGCCGATGCGATTTATGAAAATCCGCAATCGGAATATACGAAGAAGTTAATTGCGGCGATTCCGAAGGGATTAGAAGATAGGAAGATGGGAGGATAGGAGGATGCACGTAGCAAGCGTTCCTATCCTCTTATCTTCCCATTTCCAAAAATTCTTGATTTTTTTTGCAACCTTTTTCCAACTCGACCCGTCTATAAGGTAGAAATCACCTAATTTAGTCTGAAAAAAAAGTAAGTTGGTCGTTTAAGGGTAGCAATTTTGTAGAAAATGGCGTATTTTTGATAGACCAAATTTGCGGTAAATTTTAAGTCAAATGAAAAAGTTAACTACCCGTACGCTTGTCGTATTATTCCTTGTAGGCATGAGTTTTAGCTCCTACGTTTTTTTAAATACCGTTACACCTAACGCCACTACGCCTGCTGCAAATGTAAAAAGTGAAGTAGAAGTAGATGAGTTGAAAGCATTAGAAAATGTAGAAATGGTGCTTCCAGATTTAATGTTATTAAAAAGCGTATTTGAAGTGGGCAAACGGATTATACCTGCTTCCTAACTCGTAAAACCTATAAGGTTTTTGGAAATCTTATAGGTTTTTGACATTCTCTTTCTTGTGCCAATAACGTAACAATCCCGCTACGCTCATCCACGAAGGATTTGCATTTTCGTATTGCTGAATTTGTTCTTCGTTCGTCGCGCCATTTTCCACCAACTCTTCCCGAACGTATTGTTGAAATAAAGGTGTAATTTCTTCCGGCGTTTTTTGTTGTTCAAAATAAGGTTTTATCCATTCTGCGCGTTCCAACAAACGTTTTTCCAAGGTATCTAAATGATTTTCTATATCTGTAAAAGTACCATAATGCGTTAAATAAAACGTCTTAACATTTAACTTGCGAATCAAATCCAGTGATTGTTGCCAGTCCTCGACGTTAATATCCGGCGGCGGACAAGGTGGAATCACAATACCATTGCCGATACGCACACCACCTACATCTCCACAAAATAAATTTTCACCAAGCTGCCACGCAATGTGATGAATCGCATGACCGGGCGTGTGCCAAGCAATAATTTCCGTATCGCCCAACTGAATTTTTTCACCGTTTTCTACTACATATAACTTTTCTGCTGCAATACCTTTCATGTCACCCCACAGCCGCTCCATGTGTTCTTGATAAATCATTTTAGCAGAATTCCACAATTTTTCAGGATTATGTAAATGTTTTTGTCCGAGCGGATGGACGTAAATGGTAGCTCCTTGTTCGGCGAAAGCCCAAGCCGCGCCTGCATGGTCAAGGTGAATGTGTGTAATAAAAACGTGCTTTACATCACCAATTTGATAGCCTTTTTCTTGTAATAACTTTTGTAATTGCGGAAACGTCGAGTACGGACCGCTTTCTATCAACACAGGACCCACGCTAGTTTCTATCAAAAAAGCAGCAATCGTATCCGGTTTATTTAAAAAATGCAAATCAAGTGTTTGTATCATAATAAATGCTTAATGGTAAATGTTTAATACTAAATGGTAATTCTCCTTCTCCGCGCCAGCACTTGCCACGTCTCGGTCACTTGTCCATTTTCTACCACTTGTGCTTCTTCATACAAATTCACGGTTGGACAAATATGATATGGAATGCCATACAGAACGTCTCCAACTTTAATAGCATCCCAATTCTTTACACGCAGAACGCCATGTTCTTCACTTTGGCTTAGTAATTCATAATCCTTTAAATTTAAAAAACGAATCCGTTTATCAATCGGGTTTTCGGCAGCGACGGCTTTGTGTCCCATGTCAATCGAAATGATGCCCGGCGCGGGTTTAGAAATTACACGACTCAAAATCAAAGCCGCGTGTTCAAAATGTTGCTCCTTTAATTGGTCGCCGTAACCCCAATCCCACAACACACACGTACCCGGACTGCAATACACTTCCGCTCGCCCTGCGTGTGACGTAAATGCAGGCGTGCCGCCAGCAATAATCATTGGTTTAGACAAACCAACATTTTCTATTTTTTTAATGAAATCATTTACTGATTCAAAACCATTATCAATTTTCTCTTTTCGTTCTTCAAAATTCGCATCGCGCAGGTGTCCATCATATACGTGCAAGCCATGTAATTGCAAATTTGATTGCTTATTTATAAATTGATACAACTCAAAAAGTGCTTCATTTACTGGATGACCAGAGCGATTCATTCCATTATCTACATCTATAAAAATATGGGCAATTAAATTATGTTTTTCAAATATTTCATTATGTAAAAGTGCATTTTCTTCACAATCTATTAAAGATGTGATAAACTTATCTGGATATGACTTTCGTAAATTTATTAAACGTTGAATTTTTGGACCGACTAATTGGTGTGCAATAACAATATAATTTCCACCCGCCATCGCTACCATTTCTGCTTCGGCTATTGTAGCGCATTTGAATTTTGTGATACCTGCGGCGAGAAGCATTTGCACAATCTCCAGCGTTTTGTTGGTTTTGACGTGCACCAAAAGTCGTTCAGGATTTTCGGCTAATGCAATCATTTGCAGAATATTACGCTGAATTCGCTCTTTGTAAAAAAGTAAGGAAGGGGAATCTATTTCCGCTTCGTTGGAGAGTTGATACCAAGTTGAATTCATAACTTTTGCAATAATTTTAATACAAGATTTACTAAATTCTTGAAATTTAGCAAATCTATTTCAATACGGTGAAGGACTAATACTCGTCCAGCCGCCATCAATTATCACACTTTGTCCGGTAATATGGCGTGCCTCTTCCGATACCAAAAATAATGCTGCATTTGCAATATCCGCTACACTTGCGGGTCGTCCCAACGGCGTTAATTTTGACCAAGTACTTTCATAATTGGGGTCATCTAAAGTGCGTTCCGTCAATGTAGCGCCCGGAGCAATTGTATTTACATTTATATGATATCGCGAAAGTTCAATGACTAAATTTTTAGCTAACATTTCAATCGCTGCTTTACTCATACCGTATGCTGCTAAGTCTTTATGCGCCTGATGTCCTGTTACAGATGAAGTAAATAACAAAGTGCCGCCTGACGCTTGTTGCTTCATTTGATTGGCTGCTGCTTGTGCCAAAAAGAACGTGCCGCCAAGATTCACTTGCATTACGCGAAAAAAAGATTCTGACGTATAAGTAAAGAAATCGCCAAATAAAGTAATTCCCGCATTTGCAATAACAATATCCAAGCGTCCAAACTGCTCCACTGCCGTATCCACCATTTTTTGAATGAAGGGTAAATCACTCGAATCACCTGCCATTGCAAGACAAGTAGCGTTGGTTTCTTCTGTAATTTGTTGCGCAGCGTTCGTAGCTAAATTTTCATCCAAATCATTTAGTAAAATAGAAGCGCCTTTTATAGCCAATTGTCTACTAATTTCTAGACCAATGCCCTGACCGGCACCGGTTATGATAGCCACTTTATTTTTGAATGACATATTTTTCGTTTATAGGGCACTGATTTTTATAATTATTGCGATTTATTCATGATTTAGCCTATTAACTATAATGGTACAAAAGTTTTTATTTACAATCTTCGATTGAACCATATAGCGCAATGGAACACGGATTTCCACCAAAGGTGAACGGATGCGACGGATTGTGGACGGATTTTACACGCCCCAAGAGAAAAAATCATTGTGAATCCGTCACATCAGTGGAAATCCGTGTTCCATGACGCTATATGGAAGTGTATAATTTTTTTGTTAAAATACATTAAATATAATCATAAAATATCTTAAACAATCATAAATATCAGTGTTCCATTTTAATGCGAATCTCGCACCACCACACTGCCCGACATCCCTCTCAGAAAATCAAAATCTGCGCCCAAGTGCGCCTGTTCTACGTGCTGCTGGTACAAATGGACGTAGCCGCGCTGTGCGAAATGTTGCGATAATTTCCATTGTTGCTTACGCTGATTGAGTTCTTCTTCTGAAAGTGCGACGTGTAAAGTTCGTTTCATTACATCCAAAGTAATGACATCACCATCTTGAATCACGCCCAAAGTGCCGCCAACAGCCGCTTCCGGCGAAACGTGTAGCACCACTGTCCCATACGCCGTGCCGCTCATTCTACCATCCGAAATACGCACCATATCCGTCACGCCTTGTAGCAACAACTTGGTCGGAATACCCATATTTCCTACCTCCGGCATACCGGGGTAACCTTTTGGGCCTACATTTTTTAATACTAAAATACTGGTTGCATCCACTTCTAAATCTGGGTCGTCAATGCGCGCTTTATAATCTTCAATATCTTCAAAAACGACTGCTTTTCCTGTGTGCCGGAGCAGTTCCGCGCTGGCACAAGCGAGTTTCATCACGGCGCCATCTTCACATATATTTCCTTTTAATACAATGGTAGCTGCTATTTCGTTAAATGGTTCTTTTACAGAAGTTATGATATTTTTATTATAAGATATACTTGGTTCATAGTTTTCGCCGATTGTCCTACCATTTACAGTCAGGCAATCATTGTGTAAAAAGCTTTTCAATTCTTGTAATACGGCCGGGATTCCACCTGCATAATATAAATCTTCCATGTAATATTGACCGGCTGGTTGTAAATTTGCGATCAGCGGAACGTTTGCGGTAAGCGTATCAAAATCTGCTAAGTCTAAATCAACGCCGATACGTCCGGCAATCGCCAGCAAGTGAATCACAAAATTAGTAGAGCCGCCAATCGCTGCATTTGTAATGATCGCATTTTCAAAGGCATTACGTATTAAAATATCTGATAATTTCAAATCTTCTCGCACCATTTCTACAATCCGCATACCCGATAAGTGCGCCAACACTTTCCGGCGAGAATCAGCAGCGGGAATCGCAGCATTATGCGGCAACGACAAACCTAAAGACTCAACCATACTTGCCATCGTAGAAGCCGTGCCCATCACCGCGCAATGCCCGCGACTGCGACACAGACCGGCTTCCGCAATGCCTAATTCCTCCATGCTCATTTTTCCCATGCGATTGGCTTCCGTGAAACGCCACACATCAGAGGTCGCAATATCGCGCCCATTGTACTTGCCCGTGAGCATCGGACCGCCCGAAACGACGATGCTCGGAATATTCACACTACAAGCGCCCATCACCAGCGACGGCGTCGTTTTATCGCACCCACACAGCAGCACCACGCCATCCACGGGATTCGCGCGAATGGATTCTTCTACATCCATACTCGCCAAATTGCGGTACAACATGGCAGTCGGTTTGATTAAAGTCTCCCCCAATGACATCACCGGAAATTCTACCGGAAAGCCGCCTGCCTCATAAACTCCGTGCTTCACGGACTCTGCCAGCTCTCGAAAATGCGCATTGCAAGGCGTGAGTTCTGACCACGTATTACAAATACCAATCACGGGTTTTCCTTCAAATTCATGCGCTGGAATGCCTTGATTTTTCATCCAAGCTCGATAAATAAGCCCATCTTTGCCCGTGCGACCAAACCAATTTCTACTGCGTAACGGTTGTTGTTCCATAATCTATATTTTTTCGATTAGAAAGCGGTAAGATACATTCAAAAAAAGATAGGTTGAATAGGGTGGAACGGCATTTTTAATTTAATTTGTGGAGGAATAGTACACTAATTTTTTATGATATTAAGATATTTTAATATTTAGTTTTAGTTATTTCTGAAATCATAAAGAAACATAATTATTTTACAAAATGAGTGTACTATTTATACCAAAATGAGTTTTTAATTAAAATCGAATTGCACAATTATAACATTATGAGAAATATTATTTTTATATCTTTAATTACAATAAGCATATTCTCTTGCAAATCTCAACCTAAATCTCCGTCTAAATCTCAAAGTCTCTTCAACGGCAAAGACCTGGGCGGCTGGCACGTAGATGTTCCAGAAATGGATACAAATTCAAAAGCTATCAATCCTTTCATCGTGCGCAATGGAATGCTTGTGAGCCTCGGCATACCTAACGGACACCTTATTACAGATGCGATTTATCAAAATTATCGGTTGGAAGTAGAGTATCGTTTTGCTGGAAAGCCCGGAAACTGTGGCGTACTCGTGCACGCCTCCACGCCGCGAGCGTTGTACAAGATGTTTCCAAAATCGCTGGAAGTGCAAATGATGCACGAAAACGCAGGTGATTTTTGGTGTATTGTAGAAGATATCAAAGTGCCAGAAATGGAAAAGCGGCGCGGACCGAAAGAAAATTGGGGCATCACGGAGGGTAAAGAACGGCGCATCGTCAACCTGACAGACGGCTCGGAAAAACCGCTCGGTGAATGGAATAGCATGACCGTGGAATGTCTAAATGATGCGATAAAAGTGTGGTTGAATGGTGATATGGTGAATAATGGATTTGATTGTACCGTAACAAAAGGGCAGATTGCGGTACAAGCAGAGGGTTCGGAAGTAGAGTTTCGGAAGTTGCTATTGACGCCGATTAATAAGTTTAAAAATTGAGAAATAATACTATATAGCCATCATAGAATGAACCGGTGCATTTACAAAATACATGGCAATGTCATTTCCATTTTTAATAGGAATGAGTCCGCGCGGTTCGCAGTCAAAATCATGTTTGACTAATTCATAAGTGGTGGTAGAAATATTCACGCGCCACGACTCTCCTTTGGATTCCAATCTTGCAGCAATATTCACGGTATCGCCCCAAATGTCATACGCAAACTTCGTAGAACCAACCACCCCAGCCACCAACGGTCCAGAGTGAATGCCAATGCGGGCTTCAAAGAAAGGTTTGCCAATTTTTTCCCGTTCAACTTTGAAATTTTTGAGCAGCGTTTGTATTTCAAGGGCTGCGAAGACTACATCCTTCGGCTGGCTCCCTTCCACATCCGGCAAGCCGCCTACGCACATATACGCATCGCCGATTGTTTTAATTTTTTCAATTTTATATTTACTTACAATTTCATCAAATGCTTTAAAATAAGTATCCAAATCTGCCACTAATTGTTCGGGCGGCATCAACTTGGCAATTCTGCTAAAATCTTTAAAATCAGTAAACATCACAGTCGCTTGCTCATACCGCCGAGCTTTTGTAATACCGTTTGCCTTTAATTCCTTGGCAATCATATCGGGCAGAATATTTAATAATAATAACTCTGACCGCTGCTGCTCTTCTATTAAAGCTTCATTTTTAGTGTTTAAAACATTATTATATTTTTTAGTTTCATTAAAACGAATGTAAGCACCGATAGCAAATAAGGTAAGAATAGCGGCAATAGCGATGAAAAAATTACGCTGACTGGATTGGAGCCGGATCTGGTTTTGTTGCAATTGAATTTGGCTTTGCTGCAATTCCAATTGGGTCGCTTGTTCTTTCAGTGCCATCTCCTTTTTTTCTGATTCAAATGTTTCTTGCATCCGCACCAATTGCAAAGAATCCAAGTAATTTTTTTGCATAGACAACATCAATTCTGCTCGCATTTGGGCTGCACCAAGAGCCGCTATTTTTTGTTCCAGGCTTACCTTTGTACTGCCGAGTAATGTTACTTCACTATCCAATCGCTCCACTTTTTCTGTTAAGTTCCGATTGGATTCACGGGTTGCAATTTGTTGTTCTATTTCATTAATTTGCCGATTGTAAATATCAGATGCCGCTGTATTTTTTTCTAATGCTGCAATTGAAAGAAGTTGCTTTAAGTTATTCATTTGCAAGGCTTTGTTATCAATTGCAATGGACAAATTCAGACTTTCTTTAAATACTTTTTCTGCACTTTTCCGATTGGCAGCCGCCCGCTTGGTTTTTTTGAGTAAAGACTGTCCTTCCCAATTTCGGGCAAGGGCCATTATTTCCTTATTTTGCATAGATTCCCCCAATAGATAAACCCGCTTTGCCTGTGCAATGGCTTCATCATAATCACCTTGATTGTGAAATAATTGCCAATTTTTTATCAAGTTGTTATCACTCGAACTATTTTGGCTAAAGGCATTTTGATAGCCGATAACAAAACATCCAATTAGAAAAATATAATATAAAATTTTATTCGATAACATCATTTGGGTTAAATTGATGCGCTAATTTAGGGAGAAATACGCAAAAAAACGATACTTGGTTCGAAAATGGAGAAAACCCTTCCAAATTAACATCAATCTACTTACTAAAAATCTCTTGTCTTTCAATGAAAATTATTAACTTTGAATTAATTATTACAAAAAAATTCTTTATTTTATTTTTATGAATATTCCAACATCAGATAATCAGTCTAATTCCAAGGGTTTCGTTGATTTTGAAAAAATTCCACAAAAAAAAGTAAAATCCTTATTACAATCCGAGCAGTTATTTACAGTAGAAGCCTTTGCAAAATTGAAAGCGATTTGCTATCAAAAAGAAAACCCCCTCCCCTATCGGGCGCATTTTAAAGCCTTTTTAGTTAAAAAAGATAGTACAATCGTCTGGAAAACCTATACCACTATCGCTCCGAGCGAAACGTGGAAGGGAAAAATGGTCACTTTTGGTTGTCAATATGACCGTCAGCAGGGTAAAATTACCTATCTCGAAGATGATTTTAGCGGTTTAGCGGCTGGACAATTACTTTTCATGAATTTAAGATTATTGGGTGGGTTGATAAATGTAGCCGTGTCGCACGAAATCATGGAAGTAAATGAAACGGGAAAATTTATAAAAATCTGCTATTTAGAAAAAGGAGCTTCTATTGGCACACAACTCTTGACATTTACCTCCACTGCTGAAGGCTTCACCAGAATTGAGCACAAAACAATTTACCGAAGCAACTCCGCATTTCGAGACAAAATATTATATCCAACATTACATGGCAAAGCAATAGCAGAATTCCATGAAAATATTCGAAAAAAGATAGAACTCGCCTTTTGTGATGACTTTAAATAGATGTCCAATCGTTAGCTCGCCATTCGCATTCCATTATACAAGAACGGATAAAATCTCCGCGACAAATTCTATCTTGCATCTACTATCATTACCATTGCAAACACCTAAAACACAGACATGAGAACCCAACTTTTCTTTCTCTTAGCCATTATCCTGCCGCTCCAATTCCTCTTCGCCCAAGAAAACAATAAATACGGCTACCCGCTCGCGGTAGTGAGCGACGTATGGGCATATGTGGCGCAAGTGCAAACCGATAGTAACAAGGCACTCGTAGAAATCAGAAAGCATATCCCCAATGCGGCACTCGATATTCGCTACGCGACAGAAAATAACTTCCTACACAAAGTATTTTATCAAGAAGCCAAAGCATTTGCCCGGCTTCCGGTGGTGCGAGCCTTACAAAAAATACAAACCGAACTAAATGCGCAAGGGCTGGGCGTGAAGATTTATGATGGGTATCGCCCGTATGCCGTCACGGTGCAATTCTATGAAAGTTTTCCGGATTCTACGTATGTGGCATCGCCATGGACAGGTTCAAAACACAATCGCGGCTGTGCGCTGGATTTGACGCTGGTAGATTTGAAAACAGGGAATGAATTGACAATGCCAACGCCTTATGATAGCGCCATCAAGGAATCGTGGGCGGACGCGCCCGTGCCAGACCCTGCCGTGCTAAAGAATAGAGAGCTATTGAAGTCTGTCATGACGAAGCACGGTTTTACAGTAGAACCTTCCGAATGGTGGCATTATAATTTTAATGGCTGGAAGTCGTACGAGCCGATGGATATGTCGTTTGAGACTTTGGGTAGGCTGCCTGCGGTTTTAAATTATGAAAAGAAAACGGTGCAAATTTCGATGCGCGACGGGATCAAATTAAATACGGTCATTTATGTCCCACGTGACCGCGCGGAGCCGCTGCCTTTCCTGCTGATGCGTACGCCTTACGGAGTTTCTGAAAGACCTTCGCCGGAGTTCACCAATTCAGAGCTTGCCACAGAAGGTTTTATTTTTGTAGAACAGGATATTCGCGGGCGGTATGATTCGGAAGGCAAATTTGAAATGCTGCGCATGACGCACGACCCCAAAGATGCCAAAGGGACAGATGAAAGTACCGACACGTATGATACGATTGACTGGCTGTTGAAAAATATAGGCAATAATAATGGCAGAGCCGGGATTTTTGGGATTTCGTATAGCGGCTGGACGACGATGATGGCATTGATTGACCCACATTCGGCACTTAAAGCAGCATCGGAGCAAGCCACGCCCGCCGATTGGTTCATCAACGACGATATGCACCACAATGGCGCGTTCCGCCTGAGCTATGGATTTGATTATGCCTTCATGGAAGAAGCGGGTAAGACGGATACGCTGTTTCCGTTTGACACCTACGATAATTATGATTGGTATTTGAAACTCGGTCCTTTGTCGAATGTAAATGATAAATATTTTCACCACAAGATTCCGTCTTGGGATAATTTTGTAAACCATCCGAACTATGATGATTTTTGGAAACGCCAATCGTTATTGTATCGTTTTGAAAATCGGGAACTGACCGTACCGACGCAGCACGTAGCAGGTTGGTTTGACCAAGAAGATTTTGCAGGGCCACTCTTCATGTATGATTTGTTGGAAAAGAAAGATAAGAATAAGTTGAACCACATCGTCATTGGACCTTGGAATCACGGCGGCTGGGCAAGAAGTGACGGGAGTAGTTTGGGCAATTTGCAATTTGATACTGCCACAGCAAAAACCTTCCGCGAAAACATTCAACTGACTTGGTTTCAATATCACCTGAAAGGCAAAGGCGATGGTAAGTTTGCGGAAGCGATTACGTTCCAAACTGGCTCCAACCAATGGAAAAACTACGACTCGTGGACTCCGAAGCAAGCCGCGCAGCAAAATTTATACTTCCATGCCAATGGGAAATTGTCTTTTGATAAACCAACTGCCCCTGCGACAACTGCTTACGACAGCTACATTTCCGACCCCGCGCATCCCGTGCCGTATCGTCCGCGCCCCATCGAGCAGACTTACGGGCGTGGCTCGCGTTGGTTCACTTGGATGACGGAAGACCAGCGTTTTGTGCATAATCGCTCCGATGTATTGAGTTGGGAAACGACGGTTTTGCAAGAAGATATGACGATTTCCGGAAAGGTATTGGCGCATCTGTTCGCTTCCACCAGTGCTTCTGATGCAGATTGGATCGTGAAATTGATAGATGTATACCCCAATGATTACGAAAAAGATTTTGAAATGAGTGGCTACCAACAGATTGTTACTGCTGATGTGCTGCGCGGTCGTTTTCGCAAAAGTTTTGAAAAACCAGAGCCAGTCAAATCGAATGAAGTCAACGCGTACGTCGTCAATTTATTAGAATCCGACCATGTATTCAAAAAAGGACATAAAATCATGGTGCAAGTGCAAAGCACCTGGTTTCCGCTCATTGACCGCAACCCGCAGAAATACGTGCCAAACATCTTTTTAGCCAAAGCTGCTGATTATCAAAAAGCGGAGCATCGCATTTTTAGAAATAGCGGCTCGGCTTCGTATATCGCGCTGCCGGTGGTGAAGTAGATTTATTAAAGATGTACAATGAAGTAGCCTGTACAAATGTAGAAAAGGTAGGGAAAATAATAAATAGCCTATCAAAAGCATCAGAAAGCCAATCCGAACGATAAATTACCCGCTTAGAACGTTCTAAGCCCCTCTTAAAATGATAAAATATCCTTTTGGATGCTTCTAAGACCCTCTTAGAAGCATCCAAAAGGATATTAAAGTGTTCTAAGACCCCATTGGAATAATAAAATACCCGTTTCAAAGTCTCTAAGACCCTATTCTAACAATCAATTACCCATTTTGAACATTCTAGGACCCTTTCATAGCATTCTGATTGCTTTTTATCATATTTCAAGATATTGTTTTTAAAAAAATCTTTATATATATTGTGTAATTAAGCTTTGTTATGTATTTTTACCGCTACATTAGTTTAAGTAATACTATCCAATCCAAACAGCACTCCGCCCAAATAGCAAAACACAAAGGAAAAAGGTAGCATAGAGCCCACAAGTAAACACACTAAAAGTGTGATTTTTAATTCTATTTTATAACTAATTTACACTTTCTATGAAAACCATTTCTATTCGCATTGTCGTACCGACCAACATTGGGGAATTGCTCAAGCTGGGAACGCTCATTTACAACAAGCATTTAGCGGACGGTACTAAAAGCCCGCTTAACAGCCTCTCTGATTACAATTGGAACGACCATGGACCCAACCTGCCACTTGCTTCCGCCAAGCACGATGAAGCAGAAGAGTACACGCGCCGAGCAGAGCAAGCCTACCGCGAGCGAGACCGCCTTATGGGAGATGTAACCGGATTGGTACGCAGTAGTCGTGACCTCCTTAAAGCCGTCTTCAGCAAAACACCTAAAAAGTTGGGCGAGTGGGGTTTTGAAGTAAATGATACCCCTCGCGTGGTTAAAACTAAATAGGAAAAACAGGAGCCCATCTGCTATTTAAAAAGATGGGCTTTTTCTCCATTTTACAAATACTACAGCAACACTTATTATTCCTAATAGAATTAACACAAGCACCCGTTTATAAGAAGCACAATTTTTCCACTTAACAGCACGCTCATCTCCAAGATAAACCAATCCTGACCAATAATAAGGTGATTTTTGAAAAGCGGGTACGTTCGCATCGTCCAAGTAGGCTATTTTAGCATTGCGTAAGGCGGTTGGCTTAGTGACACCGGCTTGCAGGTAGCCGTACATCCGATAAAAGATATTGGCAGTAGCTGCTTCATTAATTATCCATAAACTGGATACAAGTCCTTTTACTCCAGCATACGTGAAAGCGCGCGACAGGCTCATCACACCCTCCCCTTTGTGAAATTGCCCCAACCCAGTTTGACAGGCGCTTAATACTACTAAGTCGGCTTGCAAAGGTAACGCATAGATGTCGGGCAGATAGGCAGGGCGGTCATACAATTCCACACGCGGCAAGCCTCCGTTTGAATCCACTCCAGCGTGGGTAGAAAGGTGTAGAATGCGATAGTTAGCAGCGGTTTGCTTTAGTTGCTCAAAATTGGCTTGTCTATCAAAATACTGTTGGCTCTGGCACGCTTGCTTGACGGGCGTTTCTTCCTGACTGTGCAATAGTGGAGACAATCCACGCTGTTTTGCAATAAAACGTGGAGCTATTTGCAATACATTATACTTTGCTTTTGTGGATATCTGACGCTGGCTTTCCAACACTGCCAATGAAAAAGCGTAATGAATTCCACAATGCCGCAGTAAAAAAGGTGCACGTTCCCACCCTACTTCCGGTGCAGCCTCATTGTACAATGCTTCAAACGGCAAGAAAGCCAGCCAAGCGTCAGGCACGATTAGAATATTTTTAGTATTTGTATCTAAATTATTTAGTGCAGGTTGTAGTACAGATTGATAGATTTCATAAGCCAATTTACGATATTCATTAGGCGATTGCATGGCGGAACGAGATTGTAAAAGCAATAGTAAGTTTTTGGTTTTAGTTGCTACAGAATCGGGTTGTTCTATTCTTTTCCAGACGACTTTTCCTTTAGAAGATTGTCCAAATACTTCAATGTGCTTTTCTCCGATAAAATATTCTACAACGGCATGATTGGGTAAAGTTTGGCGGAGCAATTGAATAGAAGTTGCTGTAAAACTTTCCGCTTGACGCCGTAGCGTTGCCCATGCAGGGTATTGTTGTTGTAATTGTTGTTCCGTTTCGGCTAATTGTTGCACGAGTTCGGCGCGTTGTTGTTGCCAGATTGGTCGCTGTAAAGAGTTTGGTTCTAATAATAAAAGTCGTTCAAAATAGGCAGTTTGTTGTCGGATATTTCGTTCTTGAATGAGTAGAGAATCATCAGAAGTCAGTAAATCTTTGAATCGGTTACGCTGTACAGCTTCCAGTAGAATTGTAGATTTAGCTTGCTCCGCACAAGTCCAAGCTTTATACAAAAAATAGGAATCACTGGTTGCCACAAATAGCTCATGTGCTATCTCAATTACTTTTTCCACGCGCTGCCTACTTTGGGAAAGGAGTGTTATTTTAGAAGATTCGTATTGCAATAAACGGCGCAGTAACAATTCCGTTTGCCCGGCTAATTGATGGCATTCCAACGCTAACTGCAAAGATTTTAGGTCTTTGTTTTGTTGATACAATGCAGACAGCACGTCCGCTTTTCCTTCGAGGGCTTCATAAATCGTGTTTTCTTCATAAAGCTGGTCAGGCTTGGGCAAAGCATTGATATCACTTGATGAAAATCTGGGAATCAGACTGCCTAATGCGGCGTTAAAAGCGGCTATCGCTTGATTTAAATTGCCTGCCTGAAGATAACATTTGCCAATCTCAACTTGAATCTTGGCAATATCACGGTGCAGCGATGTACCCCGACCAATTTTGCCGTAAGCCAGTGCCTTTTGTAAATCAGAAAGCGCAGCGGTATTTTCTCTTTTTATGCCTAACAACTTGGCTTTGACCAAATAAGCACCAGACAAATAATCAAAAATGCCTTCCTCATTAGGCGAAGTGGTTTTGATTGAATCCAAAATGGCAATAGCTTCTTCTACAAAGTGTGCCGCTTTATTGATTTGCCTCGTTCCAAGATAACTTTGTGCCAAAGAGAGTTTCAACAAGCCCAATTTAATCGGTAGAATGCCCTGACAAGCTAATCCTTTTTGAAAAGTGGTAATCGCATTTTGTTGGTTGCCTTCATTCCAATAAGTGAGTCCCAAATTATTGTATAATCCCGCCAACGCGCTATCTTGAACGCCGTTCGGATGCGTTTGAATTGCGTTTTCGTAGAGCGCACGGGCTTTTTCATTGTCACCCAAGCGGGTATAATGTGCGCCTAATGGCAGATAGAGATAGTCAAGCGACTCAAAATTGGTAAATTTATATTGCTGATATAATTTTAGCCCTTCTTCATAGGCTTTTACAGCAGCAGCAATTCTACTCAATTGAAATAAATGGTAGCCTCGATTGACTTGTACCCAAAGTATTGCTTCCGATTCGGCAGTGGTTTTAGATTTACGCCAAGTTTTTTGCAATGCAATGTCTAATATTGCCAACGCTTGTTGAGAATTGTCAAACTCAGCTTCTTGCCAATCCCAATAACAGTAAACCCAAGCGGCAAGATTGTCGGCTTTTTTGTAATAATTGGCTTTTTTTTGGTAGTAATAGGCGAGACTATCAATGTTGGAGTTGGTTTCAAACGCAGCAATTTTTTCTTCCCAATTTTTTAAGGAATCTTGCGCGGGTAAGGGCAGTAGCGTGATGGTTAAAATTAAAAGAAAGAAGATTGTAGTCCGCTTTGAAACCATGAATTGTTGTATTTAAAAGGTATTTTTACCAGTGAGCACGCTAGGTTTTTTTCTCTCCTTACATCCACTTTTTAAACCGCAGAGGCGTAGAGGGCGCAGAGATTTTCTCTTATTATGCTCGCTTTTTTAAACTACAACAAAGGATAAATTTGAAGCCAACCGCTGCAAAATTCGGGGTCCTCTGTGGGTTAAAACATTGCAAACATCTACAACTTCCAAGAAGCAAACAGCGAAAGATACCAATTGGGTGTCTTTTCCAGCGATAAGATACCGCGTAGACCCAATGCTGGTCCTTGCCGCACTAATCCGAGCTGAATATCGGCAAAAAGAGCGGTATTTACAACCCATTCTTTTGTATTGCTGGTAGAATTTGTTGTCTCTTGGGTAAATAAATCGGTTAAAGGCTGTAATCGTTCGCGCGGGATGTTGACATTGGGTTCGGGCGTACGATAAATTTTTCGTTCTAACAGGCGCTGCTCGGTAATTTGATTGCGTTGAAGTTCTACATTTAACAATACGCCAATACTAACCCCCAACCAATTCGTAAAATTCTTGCGTAACTGTAATGGAACGACATTAAAATATAATGGATTTTGCTCAATTTGGCTAGTAATGGTTGTAACGGAGTCTATGATAAACAATGTGCCTTGTGATCTATCAAGTATACTGGTTGAATCTTGCAAAGTGCTGCGCTCCGTTGTAGGTAAAATTGGAAAACCCGTCCAAAACTCTACTTGTAAAAAGCGGCGATAGGGTTTGAAGGGCGCAAGACTGACTCCTACAGAGAAATAATTTTGATTTGGCTTGTCTGGAAAGATATTCCAACCTGCCATTATCCCCGGTGAAATGCCCGGTTTAAAATGCGTTGCTGTGCGATTGGTTTGAATGGGTGGGTTTTTATCAAATACAATGCTTGCACGAGAATCGAAACTCAACTTGCGAATTTTTTTACTGGGCAAAAGCCGGTATTTGACAAAACCTTTTGTAGAATCGCGGTCGCTCACACCTTCTTGGCGCGTACCAGGCAAGTAGATATTTTTAAAAGTGAAGATAACTTTGCCTTCTTGAAAAGAAGTGTCAAGGCAACTAAAATTTACTGCTTGTTCCGGGCAAAGTAGGCATTTTGGATATAAATCGAGCACTTGTAAATCGGTTGCATCCAGTCCAATTGGTACGTCGCAAGTAATTTGGATGGTGCTGGCAGGACCTTCGCCATTATTTTGAAAATGGACTTTATATACTAAATCTTTATTGCGAATACGCCGAAAATTCATCCGCCGCTGAGAAACCGCAATGTAATTCGGGTCATGCGACGCGACAATTTCCATTTCCAAGACGTATTCTTCTACCACGCGCTGGTCATCCGAAATTAGCAAACCTGTAACCGTAATAATGGCATTCGTATCTGCCAGCATTTGGTCATTGGCATTTATAGAAATAAATAAGTTTCGTTCTTCTCCTGGTTGTAAGGCATTAAAACTCCAGATTTTATTTGTCTTGTAAATATTTTTTAATTCGCTTAACGCTTCCGTTGGTTCTTTTTCTGGCAAGCTTACGTCGTACCAATTTAATTTGTTTTTAATGCCCGTCCAGCCATTTGTAGCATCGTTTGAACCATTCCAAGTGAGTGCTTCTTTCTCTGCTCTTTCTCCATAGTGCGTTCGAGCTTCTAAAAAATTAAAGTGGTCATTTGTGTAAGATTTTTGATTGAAAAACAAGTATAATCTACCGGATTGCGGCACTGGCGTATGATTCGCGTAAGCTAAGATAACCGCTAATTCCTCTCCTGCTCGCGGATTGCGCACTGCGCGAAGTCCGATGGAAGCCGTGGCATCCTCCAAGACACTTGGTGCTGACGAAGCATCTGCTACCAATGTTTTCGGTTTTTCCTTTGCCCCTTCTATTCTTTTCTTCCGTGATTTAGGGGCTTTGCCATTATCATATTTGCCAGTTGCCAAAAAATAAACCTCGTGTCCGCTGGTATCTGCATAAATATGAATAGGGTTTTCTGCAAAGCTAAAAATACCATCCCCAAATTCCCAATAGTGTTCGTAATAAGTAGTGGGCGCTCCGGCAATTTGTGTAAGCGGCGGTAAAACAGGAGCGAACAAAATATTCGGTGTCTCCCAGCGTACTATAAAATCGGCTTGGCGTTCAGGGGTGGTTTGCGCAAGTATAGAGCATACCGGAAGAAAGGAAAGCAGCAAGGGTAAAATACGCATGGTAGCAAGGAGTTTTGATTGAAAAGATTAGCATTTTAGTTGAGTCAAGGGTTGACCTTGCTTCTAATTAATCTGATGACTTTGGAGTCTAATGTCATCAACTTAAAAGGGAAAGGAGGTGCAGCGCACCGAAATATTGGTAGAAACGTTTAATCATCGTATGGATAGGTGCAGCGCACCGAAATATACCACCAAGCGAGGCACGATATGCCGGTGCGCTGCACCTGGTAAACGTGTTTTCTCTTTTTTCTACCAATATTTCGGTGCGCTGCACCTTTTTCCTTAAGTTGACGACATTAGACTTTGGAGTCATCAGATTAATTAGAAGCTTAAAAGCCCTAAGTTACAAACTTTGATAGCATAATAAGAAAGCCTCCGGCAGCAATACCGGAGGCGGATTCAGGGATTATAACGATGGGCGATTTTACCAGGTAATTTTGATCTCAAGTTCACCTTTCGTAAAAGTGATTGTGATTTTGAATCTTTGAGGTGCGGTGCCACCTGTTCCTTCAGCAAGAATGCGATAAACTCCTTTTGCAACTTTTGCCTGTTCGCCATTGTAAGACAGCCCAGAATTCTCATATGCTTGCTGCAAGGTAGTCTCGCTGAGTGCGAAATCTTCGTCCACCACCATTACTTTCTCACTTAAAAGTTGCTTGCGGGCTGCCGGGCTGAGTTGATCTACACTGATTTGCGCTTCCAGTTGAATAGATCCATCCTCTAGTACAACCGGCTTACTGGTTGCTTCATCCAAAGCAAGTTGCAGATTGTTGAGCGCATTTTCTGCCAGTCTTTCCACTCGTACGCACATAGCGCCGCCTGGTTCACAAGAAGTAAAACGCTTGTGTATGCCAATGATAATCCAGGTTCTGGCGTTGGTAGCTTGGGTTACTCCCGGGTCTTTTACACACGATTGGAAGCTGAAGCTACTCACTAAAAGAACGATTGCAAGGCTAAACATTTGAATTTTTTTCATAATAATTAATTTTTTTTTGTAATAAATAAATGTGGTTGTTGTTGAAATACATCTACCTATCCGAGCAATAGAGAAAATCTTACGCTCTTGATTTGTTAAAAAAGTGTTAAGAAAAAAACTTATTTTTGGTGTCAAATAGAAAGTATGAATCCACACCCAGACCAGCAGTATATCGAAGCGTTGTATAAAGGTGATCAGCGTCTGATTCGAGCCATTTATGAAAAATTTTCGCGGAGCATTCATAGTTGGGTATTACAAAATAATGGAGCGGCGGAAGATGCACAGGACTTATTTCAAGATGCGCTGCTGGCAGTCTATGACAGATATTGTGGCACAGATTTTCAACTGACCAGTTCGCTTGGCGGTTTGCTCATGACGATTTGCCGTCGAAAATGGTATGACCGCTTGTCGCAAAAAAAACGCGAAGAAAACGTAAGAAATGTAGAAGGCGAGCGATATACAACGGAGCGCCCAGAGCTGGAGGACGCGGAAGAAGCGCTACTACAACAACAACGACAAGAATGCCTTGCGCAGGTTTTTAAATTACTTAGCGAACAATGTCAACGGCTTTTGTCGCTCCTTACGACTGGGGAAACACCCGTGGAGCAGATTGCTGTAGAACTTGGTTTTGCCAATGCTAATGCTGTGTATCAGAGCAAACATCGCTGCACGGCGCGCTGGCGGCAACTATTTTACGAACATTTTAAAGGAGAAAAAAATGGATAATATAGACCGCATAGACCGCTATCTGAATGGTCAAATGGAAGCAGAAGAAAAAAAGATTTTTGATGCCGAACTAGCTGCCGACACTCAATTGGCGGAGGAACTGGCTTTGCAATGCGATATGGTAGATTTTCTGCGCCGCAAAGACCGTCGGAGTTTATTACAAAATGAGTTGAAAGATATTGGAAGTGATTATTTCAAAACCGCGCAAGAGCCAGCAAAAGTAGTGCAAATACCGCGCCGACGTTTGCGTTGGGTGATGGCAGCTTCTGCAGCAGCGGTGATTGCACTTTTAATAGTCTGGCAATTCCTCCTCCCGTCAAATTTTTACAATCAATATGCAGAATACGCGCCTTTAGCTTTGTCTGAAAAGTCAGCGACCACCACCGTAGATTGGTCAACAACTGAATCCGCTTTCAATTCCGGTAATTATAAAACGGCAGAAACCCAGCTTACGCAATACTTTGTGGAACACCCGAACGACCAATTGGCGAACCTATATTTAGGTATTTGTAAAATGGAATTGAATAAATTAGAAGAAGCCCGTCAAATTTTTCAAAGCTTTACTAATGCGGATGTTTCCCTGAAGGATTATGCAAATTGGTATTTGGCATTGAGTTACTTGAAAGCTGGTGATGAGGCAAATTGTCGAAAGATTTTGCAACGCACAACGTCTGCTTCCTCGCTGTATGGTAAAGTGCAAGCGTTACTAAAGGATTTACAATAACCAATAACAATTTTTACGCAAGCTTGGCACAACAATAAGAACGCATCTATTATTCCACGCGCTGCTGGATTTCGGATTTTCTGTAAAATTTATGTTAAAAAAGTGGAGCTAATGTTAAGTAAACATTAAGGGAAAGCAGTAGATTGGAGCCTTACCTAAATGATACTTCAAACTATGCATGCTTCAAAATTACGCTCACTAAGTTTATTATTTTTTATTTGTATCTGTTGCAGCTTAACAGCGCAAGTTACTACTTCTACGATCACTGGCAGCGTTCAGGACGAAAAGAACGAGCCATTGGTAGGAGCTACGGTCAAGGCGATACACGTACCTTCGGGCACGATTTACGGAACCATTACACAGGACAACGGACGTTACAGCATACCCAATATGCGCGTGGGTGGACCTTACAAAGTGGAAGTCAGCTACGTGGGTTACACGTTGAATACACAAGAGAATGTTTTCTTAACATTGGGGCAAAAATTTACGCTCGGCTTCGCAATGCAAGCGGAAGGCGTGAATCTGGACGAACTCGTGATATCTGGTCAGCGCGACCCGATTCTAAACGGAAAACGAACGGGACCTGCAACTTCTATTAATCGGAAGTTGATTGATAACCTACCAACTATCAGTCGCTCTGCCGCTGATTACACCCGCTTAAATCCGATGGCTTCCGAGGGCGGTTCGTTTGGCGGTCGGAATGACCAATTCAACAACTACTCACTGGATGGCACTATTTTCAACAATCCTTTTGGTTTGGATGCGGCTACGCCCGGCGGTCAGACCGATGCACAGCCCGTCTCGCTGGATGCCATTGAGCAAATTAGTGTTTCTATTGCACCTTACGATGTGACGCAATCTGGTTTTACCGGCGCGTCTATCAATGCGGTGACCAAGTCCGGTACAAATGATTTTCGCGGTACAGTGTTTGGTTATTTTAGAAATAAAAATATGATTGGCGATAAGATTGAAGATACCAAAGTCGTGCGAGGTGATTTGAAACAATTACAAGCTGGATTCAGCTTGGGCGGTCCGATCATTAAAGACAAAATATTCTTTTTTGCCAATTTGGAACTGGAAAACCGATCGGATTTGGGTTCTTATTTTATTGCAGATGACGGCAGCGGCGCGGCGAATGCTTCGCGGGTTTTATTATCGGATTTGCAATTGGTATCCAACCTGTTATCAACCAGATATGGCTATGAAACGGGAGCTTTCCAGAATTTTAAACACGATTCTGACAACACAAAAGGAATTTTCAAACTCGATTTTAATTTAAGTCAGAATCATAAACTGACCGCTTCTTACAACTTTTTGGATGCTTTCAAAGATAAACCCGCGCACCCTTCGGCGATTGGAAGAAGAGGACCAGACTTTCTAACGCTTCAATTTCAAAACTCTGGCTATCGGATTAATAATAAAATCCACTCTGGTATCATCGAGTTACGCTCTGTTTTCGGAAGTAAGTTTGCCAATAAATTACAGGCAGGTTTTACCGCATTTCGGGATAGCCGCGACCCATTTTCCGCACCTTTTCCAGTGTTGAATATCGGCAAAGGCGGTGTGCGCTACATCATAGCCGGGCAGGAGCCTTTCTCTATCAATAATATTTTGGATCAAGACGTTTTTCAAATAAATAATAATTTTAATATTTACGCCGGAAAGCACACTTTTACAATAGGCGCAGCGTTTGAGAAATTCAATTTTAATAACTCTTTCAACTTGACTGGTTATGGCGCGCGCGTTTTCTTTCCGGATATTCCGATTGGCGATTTTGCAGCTTTCATCAATTCTGGCGGTTTGGATACAGAAGTAGACGCGGCTCGTGCAGCGTTTGAAAATAATAATAAAGGAGATAGCTGGGCATTAGCGGAGACGAATTTGGGTCAGATTTCCGGCTATGTGCAAGACGAAATTGTTGTAAATGATCAGTTGTCATTGACCTTAGGTTTGCGCGTGGATTATCCGCTTTATTTTAATACGGCGGAACTAATTCAAGAAAATATTGACCGCAAAGGCGGCTTGCTGGCAGATGGCGGCACGTACGATCCTTCCATCGTTTATTCGGATGAAAATGGAAATGATGTAACATTCGACCACACCGAACTACCGGAAAACAATCCTTTAATCAATCCGAGATTTGGTTTTAATTATGCGCTGAAAGAAGACCGTTCTTCGCAGTTGAGAGGCGGTACAGGCTTGTTTTCTGGTAGATTTCCGTTTGTATGGATTGGCAATCAAGTTGCAAACCCTGACTTCTTTTTCTACAATATGACCGATCCGAATTTTAAATTTCCACAGGTTTGGAGAACGAATATCGGATACGACCAGAAAATTGGCGGCGGTTGGATTGGAACGGTAGATGTGCTGTACACGAAAGATCTACAAGCGCAAATGGTACGTAATTATGGTTTACGACTTCCAACCGGCACGCTGCCAGGACCAGGCGGTCGTCCTGTTTACAAAGTAAGTGATCGGGTTTTAGTGTTTAACGCGCCGACTAACGCGTACGTTTTTACCAATACGGATGAAGGTTACACATTTAATGCGTCTGCTTCTTTGGAACGTTCTTGGAATAATACTTATGTGAAATTAGGTTATAATTATTTGAAAGCAGAAGATGCCGCTTCGATTGACGCAGAAATCTCTTCGGATGCGTATGACCGCAATCCTGCTAATATTTCGCACACCAACCGACCGCTTTTAGCGCCTTCCTTGTACGGAAATCGCCACCGCATTTTGGGTGCCGCTTCCCATCGCTTTGAATATGGCAGTAAATTTGCAACAACGGTTAGTTTGTTTTTTGAATATGTGGAGGGGACGCGCTACAGCTACACCTACGCCGGCGACATCAACAACGATGGCTCTGGTTTGAATGATTTAATTTACGTACCAACCGATGGGGAGATTGACCAATTGAACTTCGCAGGTGATGCTGCCGCTCAACGCACAAGGCTCAAAGCGTACATCGCGCAGGACGAATATTTGTCTTCCCGCAGAGGCGATTTTACAGAAAAATATGGAGCACTTGCGCCTTGGTACAACCATTGGGATGTGCGTATTTTGCAAGATTTTAAAGTGAATACGACGAATAAATTGCAGCTCAGTATTGATATTTTGAATGTCGGCAATTTGATTAGTTCGGACTGGGGTGTTCGAGAATTTGCGACCCAAACGGGCTTGATTCAACCCATCGCTGTCTCCTTAAATCCGGCTGGAGTGCCGACCTACGGCTTCGATACGTCTCAAACACAGACTTTTTTTAATGACTTTAGCCTGCTGAGTCGCTGGCAGTTGCAATTGGGATTGCGGTATGAGTTTTAATAAAAGTAAATAGTTATTACAGGTTTATTACACAATTATAATGGAAACGCGGATACTGATGATTGTCGGTATTCGCGTTTTTATTATTGCTATATAGGTTGGGCTACCATCAGCATTTCTCTAAAATCCTTCGCCTTATCCTGCTCAACGATTCCGGTTTCACACCGATATAACTGGCAAGTTGGTACTGCGGCACCCGGTCCAATAAATCAGGTCGGTTTTTCAATAGATTCAGATAGCGTTCTTCTGGTGTGGAATTGATATAGATTGCCATCGTCTGTTGGTAAGCACCAAATTTTTCTTCCACTTCCATCCGGCAAAGCGATTCCAACCGTGGAAACCGCCGGTATAGCTCTTTTTCCTTTTCATAAGTAAACACCGACAAGGTCGTATCTTCGATGCACTCCCAATATTGCTTGGCAGGCATCCGCTGTACACCGCTGACACCAGATGAAAGTGAATCGCCTTCTGTGTAAAATGCGGTCGTTTTTTCTTCGCCGTCTTTCAGGTAAAATTCCCGAACACATCCTTTGAAAATAGTATAACACGTAGTAGCCATTTGACCTTCCCGTAACAGATAAGTCCCTTTTTTAAACGTTTTTATCGGAATATCCTTTGTAATAATATGCATTTCTTCTTGGGTCAGAAAAGTAGAACACCCGATATCGTTCATCATGTCGTGCAATGATTTTGGAGCAGAAGTGTTCTCTGAAAAAGAGGTCTTAACGTTATTCATGGCAATTTCGTTTTAATTCTTAGAGCGTCGAAATTACCATAAATTTATTCCCGCACATTTGTTTTTTCGATGAAAAAGAAGATTGGTTCGACCTAAGCGTATTTAGATGCCAGATTGAGAGATGCCAGACTCCGCACTGCCCTTCCAAGTAACAAAAACAGATGCCGGAAGTCAAATGCCGAATACCAGGGGTCCGAACGTATTGAAAAATGTTTACAAGAAAGTAAGAATTACGTTTCCTATTTTTTGACCGCTGGCGACATACTCGTATGCCTCTCGGATTTTTTCCAGGGGGTATGTTCTATCCATCAGCGGCTTGAATTTTCCTTCATTCAACAAATTTTGCATAAAAAGCAAACTTCTTTTGATATTAATGGGAATCGGAAATATCACCTTTTTACCACCCCTTATTTTTGTAAGAAGTGGTAAATATAGGTTTTCTGCATTCGGACCCAATTCTGAAGAAATATAAATGCCGTTCGGTTGTAGCAAGGGTTTGCATTGGGCGAAGGTGCTTTTGCCAACGGCATCAAAGACAAAATCATATTTTTCGTCTTGGTTTGTAAAATCCTCTTCTGTATAATCAATCACTCGATCAGCGCCTAATGCTGCGATGCGTGCTACATTTTTGGTATCGCAAACTGCCACCACCTGAATATCCAAGTATTTCAGGATTTGCACCGCTGCCGAACCAATAGCACCGGTGGCTCCATTGACGAGCACTTTTTGCCCGGCTTTCAAGTTCACTTTGTTGATGAAAGTATAGGCATAATGCGCGCCTTCTGCACTTGCGGCAGCCTGTTCGTAGGTGATGTGCTCTGGCATTTTCAATACTGCTTTATTTTCCGATATGACAAGATATTGGGCATGGGACGCTAATCCATTGTCATTAAAACCCCAAACCTTATCCCCCACTTTGAAAGCACTTACCTTTTTTCCGATCGCCTCGATTTCACCGGCAAAGTCAGTCCCCGGAATCGGTGAGGTAGGTTTGAATAAGCCTGTGAAAAATTGTATCGCAAATGGTTTTCCACAAAGTATTCCACAATCCGTCCTGTTGACAGTTGCGGCGTGTACTTTTACTAATATTTCATGGTCGGCAGGGAGCGGCATTTCCACTTCTTCGATGCTTATCACTTCCGGCGAACCGTATTTTGAACGAATGGCTGCTTTCATATTTTGCAAGGTATTTTTAAAAATAAACGCGATACATTAAGTTCGGAAAAAAGCCAAACTGTGTGACATAGCCGGTCTTGTTGGGTTCACTTTCGTCATAAAATTCAGATATTTTACCTTTATTATTGGTGACGTTATCCAAATTCAAGAAAAGCTCGTGGGTCGCGCTAGGCTTATTCCATTTATAACTTGCCGAAACAATTACTTGATACACATCCTCTATGCTGTTTTCGTATGCTTTTTCATAATTCCAATATCGATTGTTGGCGGGGTCCACTGCCAGATTGCCCTGCGCGTCCCGCAAAAGTGGGATTATTTTTCTACCACCGCCGAAAAATAGTTTAGCGTTCAATCCTAATGTCTGGTTTTGCTTTCTGCCGAGGTTTGGAAATTCTTTTCCGCAAAGGATATTCACCAAATAATTGCCATTGTACGGCGTGTTGCGCTCCACTCCTTCCAGCGATTTATAGTTCGATTCATACAGCGAAGCGTTTATCAGATAGTAGTAGTTATTGCTAAAAAATCGTTCGAGGGTAAATTCCAATCCATAATTTTTTCCCGTCCCTTTATTGACCAAATCAACATACCTAAATTCCAATCCTTCTACAATCGTGCTGTAATAACTCGTATCAAGATTTTCAACAGGAATATTATACAGGTCTTGATAATAGGCTTCTATTTTTGCTCGCAAATTTTTACCAAAACGTTTTTCATAACCTACCATATAATGATGCGCTTTCAGCAAATCCAAATCTCGGTTGGGTTCAATGATGCTGCCATCCGGCTGTTTCACTTTTGCAAAATAATTGTGGATGCTCTCCATCGTGCTGTGCTTGCCATATCCCGCGTGGATAGAACTGGAAGGGGTAATTTTCCAATCTACGGCAAGCCGTGGTTCCAGCGTACTTTTATGATTGAACAGCACATTCATATTATGAAAACCTGACACGACTGTAATAGCTTCATTCACCCGATATTTCCAACTAATAAAATTTCGGACTGTGCTCACTTTTTCCTTAAAATCAACGAGGGTAATCCGGTTGGTTGCCTCCTCCCGAAATTGGCTTTGATTGAATTGGTAATCAAACAGCGTGTATTTACTCCCTATCTGAATTTTGTGTTTTGCATTGAATTTGTGGTTGTAGGTCATCGCTCCCCGGTAAGTAGGTTTTTTCAATTGGCTACTGAAATTCAACGTTTTATTGACAATTGAATCCCTCAAAAAATCCCCTTTGCTGTCGAATATTTTTATAATGCCCGCCTCAAAAATATCGTCATCAATTCCCTCATTGGAATAAGTCAGAGTAGTGTTGAGAAAACTGTTTTTGCCGATGGGGAGTGTATGTTTGATTCCTGTGTTGAGCAAATGCGCTTTTTTATTAAAATCCTCGTTAATTTCCGCACGCATAAATCGGTCGCCGGGGGTCTCCCAAATGGCAGGTGTCACGTCTTCAAACAAAAAACTACTCGAACCGCCCAATCCAAACAAAGAAAACACGCCCATTTTTTGGGTTGGTAACACCACTTTGAAAGCAGCATCCTGAAACTTTAGTACGCCGCTAATATTGTCTACCAAGCCAAGGTCACTAACCAGCCCAACCGTAGAATATCTATAATTGACGAGAAAAGAGCCGCCATATCCTTTTTTAAATGGTCCTTCCAACGTAAGTTCGGTGCCCAAAAGTCCAAATCCAAAAACCGCCTCCATTTTTTCATTGTTTCCCGCCCTCAATTTTACATCATAAACCCCCGAAAGCACATCGCCATATTCGGGTGCAAATGCCCCGGTGTAAAAATCAGAAGCAGCTAAAATATTGTTGTTCAGTGTGCTGACCGAGCCGCCCACCGCACTTTGGTCACCAAAATGGTTCGGGTTAGTGATTTGCATCCCTTCCAATTGCCATTGCACATATTTTGGCGAATTTCCCCGCACGATGATGTCGTTGCTCCCGTCCTGCGTACTGGTTATCCCCGCAAAATTTGAGAGGATGCGCGAGGGGTCGTTGAAGCCACCGGCATAGCGGTTTGTCTCTTCGGGAGAAATGGAGCGAGCGCTAATCATCGCCATTTCGTTCAGGGCATCCCCTTTGTTTTGGGCGGCGGTCACTACTATCTCGTTCATTATCAAGGCGGATTCTTGCATATTCAGGTTTAAAACCACTTCCTTTCCTGAATTCACTACGATATTCGGAATAATTTGAGGCTCGTAACCCACATAAGACAATTGCAAGTCAATTCTGCCAATAGGGACTTTTTCCAATCGGAAATTACCATTTAAATCGGTCACGCTACCTGTCTTCGTTCCAAGCACCACTACGGACGCTCCGACTAAGGGCAATTTGCTGTCAGCATCAAGAATAACACCTCTTACCGTTTGGGTAAGATTTTGTGCAAAAATTAAGGTTGTGAACATCAAAGCGACCATGGCTGTCGCACTCATTTTCATTACTTTTTTCATCTTTCTTTCTCCGTGATTTTGAAATAATTTATTGATGGTGCAAAGAAACCCCTCAAAAAAATAGCATTCATTGACGTTGGTTAAGAAAGAGAATAGCAGTAAAAAAGATTGCCTGACAGTTCATCAAACATTAATGAATCAAAAATGCCGATACTGGTAGTTGTCGATATTCTCATTTTTATTACTGCTATAATCAGTGCCGGTTGGGCAAAGGAAAAACTTGATTGATGAATCGGATATTTAAAAGAAAGAACTATTTTTAATGCGATTGTATAAATCATCTTTCATTTGATACGATAAATTGCCATACGTTTTAACTTAAACAATGATGGAACCAACATTAATTATTTCCAATTACCTTAACAACTAACTAATCACAATGAAAAACACAATTCTCCTCCTTTTTATAAGTATCCAATTTCTTGGAAACCAATCCTTTGCACAAAAAACGACTTCCCTTCCCCGCAGCACACCCGAAGCCGAAGGCGTTTCTTCCGAAGCGATTATTAAATTCCTGGATGCGGCGTCCAATAGCAAGCACGAGTTTCATAGCATTATGATATTGCGGCATGGGAAAGTGATTGCCGAAGGCTGGTGGAATCCGTATCGGAGCGATTTGAAGCATACGATGTATTCGGTGAGTAAAAGTTTTACAGCGACAGCAATCGGATTTGCAGTAGCAGAGAAAAAACTAACGGTGAATGATAAAGTTATTTCTTTTTTTCCGAATGACGTACCCGATAGCATCACTCCCTATTTAGCTGAACTTCGAGTGAAAGATTTATTAACAATGAGCGTCGGAAATGTAATGGATCCAACCGGACCGGTCGTAATTAGTGAAAAGAATTGGGTGAAAACTTTTCTAAGCATCCCGATTGTAAATAAGCCCGGCACTAAATTTTTATATAATTCTGCTGCAACTTATATGCTTTCGGCGATTGTACAGAAAGTGACTGGTGAAAAAGTAATTGATTATTTAAAACCAAGATTATTTAATCCGCTCGGTATCAATGGGATGGATTGGGAAATTAGTCCTGATGGGGTGAATGTAGGCGGTTGGGGACTGAGAGTCAAGACCGAAGATATGGCGAAATTTGGTCAATTATTTTTGCAAAAAGGAAGGTGGAACGGTAAACAAATTCTGCCCGCCGCTTGGGTTGAAGAGGCTACTACTTTGAAAATCATGCAAAATCCAGATGCGCCGCAAGCACAAAAAGACTCCAGTGATTGGTTACAAGGTTATTGCTATCAGATGTGGCGTAGCAGAAATAATTCTTATCGAGGTGATGGCGCGAATGGTCAATTTATCATAGTTCTGCCCGAACATGATGCAGTTATTATAACGACTGCCGAAGCGCCTGATATGCAAGGCGAATTTAATTTGATATGGCAATATTTATTACCTGCTTTTCAAGCTAAAAAACTGCCGGCGAATCCTAAAATGCTGGCAAGTTTGAAAGCAAAATCGGCTTCGTTGGCACTTCCATTACCTGCGAAAAGCACAATTTCTACACTTGAATCCACCATTTCGGGTAAATCTTTTGGCATTGTATCCAATGATAAAAGCCTGGAAAGTATCCGTTTTGAATTTAAAAATAATGTTTGTCAACTCACTTTAAAAACAGATTCTATCACTTATAATATTCCATTCGGTCTGAGTAAATGGACCATGAGCGAAACGACTCGATTCGGACCTTATTTAGTCGAAAGAGCAACGTCCAATCGAGTGGGTTTAGCACCTTTTAAAACAGCAGGTAGTTATAATTGGAAAGACGAAAAAACTTTAGAATTAACCTTGCGTTACATCGAAAGTCCACATACCGAAACCATTCTATGCAGTTTTGATGGAGATCATATTTCGGTGGATTTTCAGCATATTTTTAATAAAAATGCAAAAAGAAGCCCCCTAAAAGGCGTTTTAGTAAATAATATAAGTAATCCGCCACGACTCATTATACGAGGAGATGATATGGGCTTTTCGCACTCGGCAAATGAAGCGTTGATAAAATGTTATAAAGAAGGCATTGAAACGTCTATTGAGGTGATCGTACCGTCGCCGTGGTTTCCGGAAGCCGTCAAATTACTCGCCGGAAATCCGGGCATTGACGTGGGGCTGCATTTTGCGATTACCAGTGAATGGGACAATATCAAATGGCGACCGCTGACCGACTGCCCAAGTCTGAAAAATCCGGACGGTTATTTTTATCAAATGTTGTATCCGAATGCCCATTATCCGCAGCAAGCGGTGATGGATCACGCCTGGAAAATAGAAGATATTGAGAAAGAATTGCGTGCGCAGATTGAAATGGCGAAGAAATATATTCCGCGCCTCAGTCACGTATCCGGTCACATGAACAGTATTGGTTTTGCGCCAGAAGTGAAAGCGCTTGCCCTAAAATTAGCCAAGGAATATAATTTACCGATGGTAGATGTGGGAGCGGAAAATGATTTTCAAATATCATATATCGGTTTTGATTTCCGAAATAAAACGACAGAGGAAAGAATACAAGGTTTTATTAATATGCTGGATAAAATGGAAGCCGGTAAAACCTACGTTTTTGTAGAGCACCCCGGCATTGATAATGAAGAATTGAGAGCAATTTATCACATTGGTTATGAAGACGTTGCAAAAGGACGACAAGACGTTACCAATATCTTTACCAGTGAAAAAGTAAAGGAAGCCATTATTAAAAAAGGGATCAAATTAGTGAGTTATAAAGATGTAATAAATGGAGTGAAGTGATAGTGACTTGGCTATATAAAAGAAAGGGCTTATTTTTAATGGGAAAATAGATGCAATAGGGACTATCCAAAATGCGTATTGCGTGTTTCATTGAGTCGCTATTGCGTTAGTACAAGAGTTAGCCACAAGTAAAAAAAATAAAAACCATCGATGATAAATTGGATACTTCAAAAAAATATTACAAAATCAGAAATTTTAGAACGGATAAAATCAGTTCTAAATGGGGAAGATGAAATTTGGGAAGAAGTAATAGTGATACCCTTTTCTAATGAAATTCCAGAAATCAAAAATAAAAACAGTTTTAAAATAATCTATGGTTCGACAACTTTTATGTTGAATGCTTTTAATAGTGAAGAATTGAAAGAAGGAGTTTTCTTCGAGCCAACAAAATTTCAAATGAAAAATTATGTTGAGAAATGGAAAGATAAAGTCTTAAATTCTGACGGACAATTATTGAAATTCGGGCAAATAAGTAACTTGGAAAGTGAGCAAGAAAAAAAGTGGTTCATAAGACCGAACAATGACGGAAAAGCATTTAGCGGAAAAGTAGAAACGTATAAAGAACTTTCAAACTGGTGCAATGAAGTTTGTAAAATGGATATCCCTGAATTAAATAAGAATACCGAAATATGGATTTCTAAACCGAAAGAAATAATAAAGGAATGGAGATTATTTATTGTTGACAATCAAATAGTTTCAGCTTCAAGATATATGAATCACGGTGAATTGGATGAAAGTGAAAATGACATTCCAAAAGAGATGATTGTATTTGCTAAGGAAAGAATTTCTGAATATCGAATTGAAGATGTTTACGTAATGGATATTGCCGAAATCGAAAATCAATACAAATTAATTGAATGCAATTGCTTTAACGGAACTGGATTCTACAAACACAATGTCGAAAAAATAATACAATCGGTGAATGAATTCA
The DNA here is from genome assembly GCA_964549655.1 of uncultured Saprospiraceae bacterium. Lineage (GTDB taxonomy): Bacteria > Bacteroidota > Bacteroidia > Chitinophagales > Saprospiraceae > JADJNW01. The sequence goes on along the minus strand of CAZJXN010000005.1, from coordinate 18,820 downwards.
TAAAACAGAAATTGAAAAAAGAAACCTGTGGCTAACAAAGCATACAACGGTCATGCCCAGCAAAAGCTGGTCACGCCGCGTATGCGGAACGTTATGCCCAATTGTAAAAGCGACCGTCCTCTGAATACAGGGACGTAGTAAATTGATACTTTCTGCACACAATTATAAATGCAGACAATATGATAAAAACGGAATTGATAAATAAATTTAGAAAGGCAACGAATAGACTTATCCTGCTTGATTATGACGGAACGCTTGTTAATCTTGCGCCATTGCCCGAAGAGGCGATTCCATCCGAACATTTACTTAATGTTCTAACAAAATTAATAGGCATCCCGCAAGCAAAAGTAATTATTGTCACAGGCAGAGGGCATAAGGATATAGATAAATTTTTAGGGCACTTGCCAATGACTATTATTGCCGAACATGGAGCAATGAATAAAGAAAATGGGAAATGGGTAAATGAAATAAAGGATGACGGCTTATGGAAAAATAAAGTGCGCCCTTTATTAAACGAGATTACGCTAACATGCCCGAAATCATTTATTGAGGAGAAAAATTTTTCTTTGGCATGGCATTATAGGAATGCCGAAAAGAATATTGGACAAATTCAATCAAAAAAATTAATTCGTATTTTGAAAGATGTGGCACAATATTATAATTTAAAAATTTTGGATGGAAATAAGGTGGTGGAGATAACAACAGGAGAAACAAACAAAGGAAAAGCCATACAATATGTAATTGAGAGAAATAATTATGATTGTATTATATGTATCGGAGACGACACGACAGATGAATACATGTTTGAGTATCTTTTTAAAAATGAAAATGCTATAACAATAAAGGTAGGGGACGGAAACACCATTGCTAAACACAAATTGGATTCTGTTCAAGAGGTAATATTATTTATAGAAAAATTATCATTATGAGATTAAACGTTGCACTTATTATTTCAATTATTCTTGCCGTTGGGTTAGTGGCATTGAGTTTTACATACTTTCAGATTTCAACCGAAAGAGAAAAACTTAACAATGAACTTGAAAATCGAATATCAGAAATTGCCAATGAGTTCAGTCAGAATAATTTAGCAGCAATGAGTGAAAATTCCTCAGAACGTACAGCGCAAAGTATTGATAGTATCAGCAATAAATATCATCTGATCGGAATAGCCATTTATTATGGCAATGACAGTATCATCGTTAATCGTGCTGCAACTTCTTTCACTCAAAATTCTAGGGATTATATCTCGCAAGCAATAGCCGCAGACACATCGCAAGGAAATTTCATCACTACCAACGGAAAAAATATTTTTCTATTCATCAAGCCATCAAAACAAGAAAATGTACCCAACACTGCAATTATTTTCTATGCTGACACAGAATATATTGATAATATAATTGCCGGAATTTGGTTTCGGAATTTTCTAAGGTGGTTTATTCAGGCACTGATCGTTTCATTTGTTACCGTTCTGATAATCCGATGGGGAATTTTTAGCCCGATAAATAGAATTGTTGACTGGGTAAAAGCAGCACAAACAGGCAATATAGAGCAATTAGACCAATACCCACCCGCGCAATTCCTTGCTCCGCTCCATAAAGAAATAGTGCATATTGCTAAAGCAATGCACGAAGCAAAAGCGGTTGCCGAGGAAGAAGCAAAATTAAGAAGTAATGCCGAAGCAATATGGACACCCGAGCGACTGAAAATAGAAGTAGGAAATATTTTGCGGAATAAAAAAATGGTTGTTGTTTCCAACCGGGAACCTTATATGCACATTCATGAAGGGAAAAACATTAAATGTATCGTGCCTGCAAGTGGCATGATTACAGCAATGGAGCCTATATTAAAAGCGTGTGGCGGATTGTGGATTGCATCTGGAACAGGAGACGCTGATAAAGAAACGGTTGATGAAAATGATAAACTGCAAGTTCCTCCCGATGAACCAAAATACACACTAAGAAGGCTATGGCAAACAAAAGAAGAAGAAAACCATTTTTATTATGGTTTTTCAAATGAAGGATTATGGCCACTATGCCATATTGCACATACACGACCAACATTCAGAATAGAGGATTGGGACTATTATAAAAAAGTGAATGAGGACTTTGCAAAAGCGGTGTTGGAAGAAACTGCCGATGAAGAAGATCCATTCATACTAATACAAGATTATCATTTTGCACTTTTGCCTGAATTAATAAAAAAAGGAAAACCAAATGCAAAGATTGCCATCTTTTGGCATATTCCCTGGCCTAATCCTGAATCATTCGGTATATGTCCTTGGCAAAGAGAAATATTGCGAGGAATGCTCGGTGCTGATTTAATCGGGTTCCATACTCAATATCACTGCAACCATTTTCTTGAAACTGTAAACAAGGCGATGGAATCAAGAGTATCATGGGATACCTTTTCAGTTAAAATAGAAGGACAGTCAACCTTCGTTAAACCTTTTCCTATCAGCATTGCATTTACATTAAAGGACTACGAAAACACTTCCCCCAAGAAAAATTCTTCCGCTCAACTTCTTGACGAACACGGCATCAGTGCCCAATACATGGGCATTGGTGTTGACCGCATTGATTACACAAAAGGCATCGTAGAAAAATTTCTTGCCATTGAACGCTTCTTAGAAAAAAATCCATCCTATCAGGGCAAATTTACTTTTGTGCAAATTGGTGCTCCAAGCCGAACTTTGCTAAAAAGTTATGCTGATATTACAAATGCGGTTCAAAATGAAGCAGACAGAATTAACTGGCGTTTCAAATCAAAAAACTGGAAAGCAATTTTATTATTAAAACGGCATCATAGCCATGAAGAAATACAACCCTTCTATGCTTCGGCAGATTTATGTATGGTTACATCCTTGCATGATGGGATGAACCTTGTAGCGAAAGAATTTGTAGCTACCCGAAATAATAATGACGGAACGCTAATACTCAGTCGTTTTGCTGGGGCATCTCAGGAACTTCATGGTGCCATCATCATTAATCCCTATGACATTGAGAAATCTGCAGACGCTATCAAACAAGCACTGGAAATGACAGCAGAAGAACAACACCAACGAATGAAGCAAATGCGACAGGTCATTGTTGGGAATAATATTTATTCTTGGGCTGCGGACTTAATAAGAACCATGTCAACTATTCAAAACTAATGACCTAATGCCAACGCATATTGACAATGACTGCAAAAAACATACGGTAGACGGTGACTCAAAGGAAGAACAACTGGGCATAACAGCACCTACCCAAAAGTGGCGGTTAAGGGCTTATATCAAGCTTTGTGCTTCTATCAAAGTTTCTGCTTGGTTGACAGTGAAGTGCTTCTAAATCGGCACCTTCGGGTAGCTGCAAACCGTTATGCGTCATTTTAAGGACGACCCTGCTTTATGGACAATGACAGACAAAACAGACTGATTTTGAGGTGGTAGTTTGAATAGGAGTAAAAAAAATGGAATGAATAATATTTATTTATACATATTAGGTTTTATCTGTTGCACAATGGTAATTATTTACAGCGGCACAAAACTGGCAAAGTATGGTGATAAAATTGCCGACTTGGCAGGCTGGGGCAAAGCATGGGTAGGATTAATTTTAATGTCAGCTGTAACATCACTACCCGAATTAATAACGGGTATTAGTTCTGTTACCTTCATCAATGCGCCCGATTTAGCTGTTGGTGATGTGTTCGGAAGTTGCGTATTCAATCTGCTTATTCTCTCTTTTATGGATGTTCAGATTAAAAAGCCGCTGACTTCATTGGTAAAAATAAGTCATTTGTTTGCAGGGTTGTTCGGTATTATCCTGATAGCATTGAGCGGTTTTGCCATTTTGATTAGCAATATTACACCTAACCTTTTTTGGATAAGCCCTTTTTCAATTCTGTTGATAATAGTGTATTTGTTTGCTGTCCGCAGTATCTATCAATTCGACAACACGCCTGCAACCATTAACCCGGCACTAGAAACCCACCATGAAAACAATAAATCAGAATTAAAAAAGGTATTTACCGCTTTCGGTATAAATGCACTGTTTATTGTTGCGGCTGCACTTTTTCTTCCATATTTCGGAGAGCGTATTGCTGCACAAACAGGGCTTGGCAATTCTTTTTTCGGAACCGTATTTTTAGCTGCCTCCACTTCCTTGCCGGAATTAGTTGTTTCGTTTGCCGCAATCAGAATGGGTGCATTTGATTTGTCAATCGGAAATTTATTAGGCAGCAACATCTTCAATATTTTTACACTGGCATTGGACGATATTTTTTATACAAAAGGTTCGCTCTTTGCCAATATTCAAAAAGACCATCTGGACTCTGTAATAATTGTAATTATCATGACCGCCGTAGTAGGTTTGGGGCTAATGATAAAACCAACTAAAAAGTTTTGGCGGCTGAGTTTCGACACCTTGACAATATTATTTTTATATTTTGGATTAATGGTTGCATTGTATTTTAAGACATAACTGAAAAGCAGGCTACATAAGGTGAAAGAGAAGAACGAACGCACAACAAGGTATTGGCGAATATGGCGGGTGACGTGCAGGTTTTGAGCTTCGTGCATCTAATACATAGGTAGAAAAAAGAAGAGATTATTTTTAATGGGAAAATAGATGCAATAGGGACTATCCAAAATGTGCATTGCGTATTTCATTGAGTCGCTGTTGCGTATATACCTCGAAATTGGATGGATTGATGCATTGCGTTAGTATATGAGTTAGCACCAATTTTAAAAAACCGAAATAAACAATGATAAATATATTCAAAATTGAAATTGATCCCAAAAGAGTCTTTGGTCTTGACATATTGAGAGCTTTAGCTATCATGTTTGTTGTTGCAGGACACGGCTCTGCTCTACTTCCACCTAAAATAGGAAATATTAGCAACTTATTCATATTTGATGGGGTATCAATATTCTTTGTTTTAAGTGGTTTTCTAATTGGTGGAATTCTTATAAAGTTAATTGAAGAAAACGGCATTGAAATATCTGTTCTTAAAAACTTTTGGGTTAGACGATGGTTTAGAACTTTACCAAATTACTTTTTAATACTTTTAACTCTATGTTTACTTAATTTATTTTTTAATGAAGGATTTACTTTTAGAAGCGTAATCAGATATTTTATATTCTCTCAAAATTTATTTTGGGAACATACAGGCTTCTTTCCAGAAGCGTGGAGTTTAAGTATTGAAGAATGGTTTTATTTAATAATGCCTCTTTTAATTGGCATACTCACGATAACACTAAATAAATCCTACAAAAAGAGCGTATTTTTGGCTTGCATAATAATTATTGTTCTAGTCACACTATTTAGGAGTTTCAGATTCTTCCAGATTTCAATAAATGACATTAATGATTGGGATGTAATGTATGGAAAACAAGTAGCTACTAGATTGGATAGCTTAATGTTTGGAGTAGTTGGAGCTTACATTAATTATTTTCACAAAAGCTTATGGATTAAATTTAAAATCCAACTATTGTTTACAGGAATTTTAATATTACTAGCTTCAAAATTTTTATTGCCACAATTTACAGCAATTGGAGGTATTTATTCTTGTGTTTTTAGTTTTACACTAATTTCAGTAGGCACCCTATTTCTCCTACCTTATTTGAGTGAGCTAAAGACAGGTAATGGACTTTTGTATAAACCTATAACATACATAAGTTTAATATCTTATTCAATGTATTTATTAAACTTATCAATAGTTCGAAGATGGGTAATAGGCAATATTCCTTGGCAGGAAATCACGGATAATATATATATAAAAGTAGTATTAAATTATAGCATTTATTGGTTGTTAGTAATTGGTTTGTCAATTTTAATTTATAAATATTTTGAAATCCCAATGACTTCATTACGTGAAAGAGTAAAATAAAAACTGCCACCAACATCGGTTTGGCAATATGGCGGGTTTCGTGCTAAATTCAAGTTCAGTTTTTCAATTGAACTTTAGTGCAAAGTTGAAGTTTTGTGCTTCGAAATCCGCCACAATCGCCAAGCCGCGGGACGTTAGTGGCAGCCTTCGCAAAAAACCGATTTTTTAACAGTTTAGAAACTAACCAGATTTACAAATCGTTCTGTAACTAAAGTATAATTGAAAATGAAACGATTTGTCATGGGTAGAAAAAAGACCTAATACCAGTATGCAGTTGGCTGTACGCAGTTGGCAGTCAGTAAGTGATTGATTTACATGGTTTTAAAATAATTTAATACGCCATTTTAATTTTATTTTAGTATAATATGCAATTTGCTGATATAAAGAATGACATTGCTTTTCGAAAGATTTTTGGTAATGAACAGGAAACGGCTCCGCTCATCTCTTTTTTTAAATGCCTCTTTGGAGTTGAAACTTCAGACAGTTTTTTGCAGAAAAACACGAAATGTCATAAGCTTATTACTCCCCCGGCTTATACGTCCGCTCCGCATTCTTCCTCACATCCTCCAAATAAAATAACACTTCTTTAAACTTCCCTTCCGCATACATCTTAGCTTGGTCGGTAAAATGTTCTGATTTTGGGTCGCCACTGGCACCGCCGACCGTGATGGAACGCGCTTTCACGCGTTTGCCGAATTCTACAACTGCCACAAAACTATTGCCGTAGCTGCCGTAGCGTTTTTTGGTATTTTGAGAACCCCGCACCCCATAGGAAGCGAGCGAACCCCAACTGGCGGATGCAAACGGAACGGGAATGCTCGGTTTGTCATCATCAAAATTGGCTTGAATATTGCCATTGAGACGCTGATAGCGGTTGATGTCACCCCAAGCAACTTTCCAAGTGTCAAAATCGCGGGTTAATTCATCTAATAATTTGGATAATAAAATAATTTTTTCTTGATGCGTCGTGTTGGCAATAGCAAACTCATTTAAACTTTGATTATCAAATTCCTGACCGGCAGCAGCTTTCGTCCGCGCGAAACTGTGTAGTTTTTCGCCCCACAAAATTGCCAGCGTCGTTGGAATAGACGTTGCACTGTAACGTTTGTCCCAAGCATCTAATAATTTTATTGCATCCGGTACAGCTTTATTATAATTAGCAGCGTTATTACTTACATTTTTATATGCGGCTGATAAAGCAGGAATCAAATCCTCAAAACCGGGCAAATACGAGTCATACGCTGCGGCAATTAAGGTATTCAAATCCAACTTTGACGCTTCTTTCAGCACTTTTACTGCATGGATGCCGCGAAAATTTTCTGCATCAGGCGCCATGTAAGTTGGGTATTTATTTTTGTTTGGACTGTTTTCCGCAGCAGCGGTGAAGGGCGTAGAATTACAATTTTGAATCCAGCCATTTTTAGGATTGCGCAATTGGACGATTTCTTTTACTTTATGTAAACCTTTCCACTCCGTTGCCGGGTTGCTGCCATCTACCGGTTTATTCCAATCGAAACTTGGGTCGCGCCGAGGCATAAAGTCGCCGTGCCAGTAGGCGATATTGCCTTTGCGGTCAGCAAACACGGTGTTATTGGAAGAATTCGTGCGGATGTCCATGAGTTTATTATAACTTTTATAACCACTGGCTTTTGTGCGCAAATACGACAGCACGAGTGCATCCAACGGTTCATTCATCATCCGAATTGCAATCCATTTACCTTTTTCCTCCCTAATGATAGGACCATGATGCGTGAAGTAAGCTATTATTTCTTTTTGTTGTAAATCATCTCCGATTTTGTAAGATAATGTAATTTTTTTCGCCTGCACAGGTCGCCATTCATTTCCATATTTATAAAAATAATCATTACCTCGCTTTTCAATCGTTTCCAAATATTCATCCACTACATCCGCATCGCTGGAGGTGTGCATCCAACCACAATTTTCATTAAAACCCTGATAGATAAAGAATTGTCCCCATGTGACTGCGCCATACGCATTCAAACCTTGCTCGCTCACCATTTGTAACTCCGACCGAAAATAAAAAGACGTGTGTGGATTAATCAATAATAACGCATTGCCAGACATACTTTTAGAAGGCGCGATGGCGAAACCATTCGACCCGACGGGTTCCCATTCTTGCTGTTTAAAATCTTCTATGAATGAAGTTGATTTTTCTTTACCATAGAATGATTTAAGTTGATTGATAGGTATTATACTGATATTGCCACCAATACTTCCTTCGCTAAACATAAGTGGCATCCAAGGCTGAAATCTTTTAATCAAACGCGGCTTCACGGTCGGATGCGTATGCAGATAATAATTCGCGCCATCGGCAAAAGCGTCGAGCAATTGTTTCATCCAAGTTGGACTTTTTTGGTAAATGGCAATCACTTGTGCGGTATCTAAAAATAAACGGGCGCGTAAATCTTGATACAACGCCGCTTCGCCCTCCACTTCTGCCATGCGCCCAATGGCGGTGATGTAATTATCTTCCACTCGATTAAAATCATCTTCGCACTGTGTATACAATGCGCCAAACACCACATCGGCATCCGTTTTGCCATAAATGTGCGGCACGCCCCAGTTGTCGCGAATGATGGTGATGCGCTGCGCTTGCTGTTGCCAGCGGACGATTTCGACCGGCGTGAAGGGTTGCGCAAAGGTAGTTATTGTAAAAAATAGGGAAAAGAAGAAAGCAAGTAATCTCATGGTTGTACCTTTTTTATTCATTAGGTCGGGAAAGATAGGGGAAAAGCAAAAGATGACCAAGCACGAAAAATGTACTTTGTAGAAAATTAGCAATATATTTGATTTGCTAATCCCGTCTTACGGGACAAGTTTTGCTGATATGCTTATCTACTGATGCACACTTATTAAATAAATCATATAGTTTTTATGTTTTTTTAATCCATCATTACATGAGTGAATTATTAAAATTAAAACAAGCGGCTTTTGATTATTGCAATAACTATATCACAAATAGAATTAATACCATACAAGAAGTTTTAAACTCCATATCAGAATCCAGAAATAATGAATCGAAAAGCAGTGTGGGTGATAAATACGAGACGGGAAGAGCCATGCTACATTTGGAAGAAGAGAAGAACCAGACGCAATTATTACAATTAGTGGAATCAAAAAATATTTTAGCAAATATAAATGTCGAGAGAAAATATGATAAGGCGGAACTCGGAAGTTTAGTTATAACCAATAGCGGCACTTATTTCATTGCTATCGGCATTGGTAAAATAAAAATTGGAGACGAGGTTATTTATAGTATTTCTTTGGAATCGCCTATCGGACAAGTTTTAAAAAATAAACAAGAAGGAGCGGAAGTGCTATTTAATAATCAAATAATTAGAATACAGCAGATTCTGTAATAATATGCCGCATTTTAGAAATATGGCACATTTTGCGCTTCATTCTATGATAATAAATCTGGCACATTTTTGAAATGCTCTATATTTTGAATGTAATAAATCTGGCACATTTTTGAAATACTATATTTTGAATGTAATAAATCTGGCACATTTTTGAAATGCGCCAGATAAATGCGCCATATTTCAACTCATCACATATATCATATCATAATTCGCCATTACATTATTTTGAAATTCGCCGACGTGCTGAAATCCTTTTTTGATGTAATAATGCTTGGCATTTTCATTAGTAGCCTGTACCCCACCCCATAATATGATAGATTTCTTACCTAAAAAATAAGCATCTAATAAAATATATTCAAACAGCAGCGAACCTACGCCTAATCTTTGAAAATCATCTGCCACGGAAGGCGCGTACGTGCAGGTGTGTGCCTCTTGTAATGGAAAGTTATAACCTTCGTAACGCTCCGCATCTTGTTTTAAAACGCCTAATTTCAGCAGCGCATACGCAATGATGTCGTGGGTTTTGCCGTGTTCTGCCACGTAATATCGCACATCTGAGTAGCCTTTTTTGCAAATGCGGAACACCGTTTCTTCATCAAACGGATGGGGTGCAAAGCGACTTTTACTCGCTGGCGAAAGCCCGTCCAAATACGACAACAGATATTGGGTATCGTCTTCCCTTACCAGTCGAACGAGTGCTTCGTCTCCATTTTTTAATATTCCCAGCATGGCTCAGACGGTTTTGTTGATTCGTTTTAATCCTTCTCGCACCGTCAATTTAGGTAATGTATTATTTTGAATAAACAACTGCACCGCTTCAGGATTTTGCTTGGAATATTCCCGCAATGCCCAGCCGGCGGCTTTCTGCACAAAAAATTCTTTGGAATCTGCGCGTTTTAAAATGTAATTAAAAAGTAATGTTGCATCCGTTTTTTCTTTATAACCCAATTGAAATAAAATAGCAGAACGTTGTAACCATTTATTCTCGGATTCAATCCATCGGTCGGGATAGTCTACAATTTTTTCTGGATACTGTTGTAAAATCTTCCCGGCTAGCTTGGGCGCGAGGAAATCCACCGTATCCCACCAAGATTTTTGCAAAATTAAAGATTCTAAAATAGGCAGCAAGCTATCATCCAATTTTTTTATAATTTTACCCAGCAAGTCATTTACAAAGTATTGCATTTCTCGTTTTTCTTCTTGAAAACAAAGCAGGCTTATTTCTTTTAAATTTTCAATCGTCGGAATATCTTGATGCTGAATGATTTGTTGGGATAATAAAATGCGTTCTGGTTTTTTAATACTCAAAAAGTCGAATTGATTTTTTAGGTAAGCCTTCATGCCGAGGGCGTTTGCAGAATGGGCGTGCTGCGCATATAGGTCGCGCAAGGCAGCGACGTAGGCAGTGGGAGTGATAGACATGGTAGAAAATTGTGTTAAGGTGTTTTTGTCGTCGTTACTTTTACATTTAAAATTTAAAATTTTACATTTTGACTTTTTGGAGTGTTTCTGTCGCTTCTCACTTGGTCATTTCGTCTCTTGGTCAATTTTTTTATTATTCATTTCTCCCCTCCAATCAAAGTCTCCGAAGGTATTCTATCAATTGCGATTCAATGACTGGCTCTACTTTTACAGACACCAATTGGCTGGAAGTTTTTTCCATCGAATGGGCGCCATAAAACCATTCGCCTTGCCGAAATCCAATAAGAATAATTGTAGCTGCTTGATTTACAGGGATATGTAATGCGGTGAAACGATTAATGTTCGGATACATTCGCGCCACGGAGTTGATATTTTTAAATACGATAAACGCAGCTTGCTCTTCAAAATCCTCTATCGCAGATACACAACGAGCACTTACCATCGTGCGCAACGCTCGGCGTGTGTGCAAATGACTACAGGAAAACCATTTCAAATCCGTTATATAAAAGTGATAATATTTTTTTCCAGCTATCTTGCGAACTTTCAATGACTTATTCACCAATAATCTCCAATCAAATAATTTATTACTTGTGGCATTAAACATATTTGAAAAAAGCCCTGTAAAAAGACGCGTTGCTAATGGATTGGCGACTTGTGCCGACAGCGGCATTTCGACTGCAATGGGAATAGCGAGTTGCAAAGGAATGCCTTCTTGACTGGCTTGAATGTGAAAATGTCCTGCAGATTCGAGTAGCCGGTCTTCCGAAGTCGTCATTAGATCCGTTAATATCATGTCACTTTTCCGGAAAACTTCTTTAATTTGGACCTGTACTTCGCCCGTCACCTCCGCTCCAGTCAAGCGTTGAAAACCACCGGGGTAGAATGTAAAACGCGTACTGGCTTGGCTGACGAGCGTCGTCATTCGATTCGCATCAATGGAGAAAGATTGCGTACTTTTTGCGGAAAGGAAATCATCCAATAACGCACGGGAACTGTCGCGTAATGTATCCGCCACAGCTTTTGATCTTGCTAACATACCAACTATTGTTTTCTCATAATATAAATCAGAAAGCTCCCAAATGCTACGTAAAAAACAAGGTGTATTATCAATGTGATTGTAAGGAATTTACCAGACAGTGTGTGTTGTACAAAGATACGGAGTTCGTACCAAAGATGTTGCCCAAATTGTCATTTATCGTCCTAGAGACAAAAATATTTTTTCTATTCATTTGAAAAATTTTAGTATCAAGAAAGAGTTTATAGGGAATGAAAAAATGAAAGAACGAATAATTAAGAAATGACCAAGCGACCAAGTGAGAAGAGACAAAAACACTAAAACACTTTAACACTTTAACACACAATATTCATGAAACCATTAGCAGAGCGGATGCGCCCGACCAATTTTGAGGACTACGTAGGGCAGCAGCATTTGGTAGGTACAAACGGTGTGCTGCGTAAAGCGGTCGAATCGGGCAATGTCCCTTCGTTCATTTTGTGGGGACCACCGGGCGTTGGGAAAACGACGCTGGCTAAAATTCTTTCCGTTCAATTGGAACGTCCGTTTCATACCTTGAGTGCGGTACATTCTGGCGTGAAAGACGTGCGGGAAACCATTGAGAAAGCTCGGAGTCAACGTTTTTTTACAGCCCCGCGTCCTATTTTATTTATTGATGAAATTCATCGCTTTAATAAATCACAGCAAGACTCTTTGCTGAGTGCAGTCGAAGAAGGCGTGGTGACGCTCATAGGTGCTACGACTGAAAATCCATCTTTTGAAGTCATTCCGGCACTTTTGTCGCGCTGTCAGGTGTATGTTTTACAACCATTGGAAAAAGAAAATTTGACTTTTTTAATTAATCAAGCGTTAGAAAAAGATGAATATTTGCAACAAAAAAAGATAATCATTCAAGAGTATGATGCGATGCTCCGCTTTTCTGGCGGTGATGCTCGAAAATTGTATAATATTTTAGAAATTATTACCAATGATATAAATGAGGAGGCGGATTTAATCATTACCAATGATTTGGTTGTTGAAAAGATTCAGCAAAGTGTAGCTGTCTACGATAAAGGTGGCGAATATCATTATGATGTTATTTCTGCATTTATAAAATCCATACGCGGCAGCGATCCGAATGCAGCGGTGTATTGGTTGGCACGCATGATAGAAGGCGGAGAAGACGTGAAATTTATTGCGCGGCGCATGATGATTTCGGCAGCGGAAGACATTGGTTTAGCCAATCCAAATGCACTTTTGATGGCGACTACGGCTTTTCAGGCGGTACAGGCAGTGGGTTTCCCAGAAGCTCGAATCATTCTATCCGAAGCAGTGATTTATTTGGCTACTTCTCCTAAAAGTAATTCAGCTTACATGGCAATCAATCAAGCGCAGGATTTGGTGCGCAAAACCGGCGGCTTGCCCGTGCCTTTGCACTTACGCAATGCGCCTACCAAATTGATGAAAGAACTTGATTATGGCAAAGACTATCGCTACGCCCACGATTTTTCAAATAATTTTGTAGCAGAGGAATTTCTACCTAATGAGGTAAGCGGCACGAAACTATTTGACCCACAGCACAATGCGCAAGAGGAAAAAATACGCCAAACACTCCAGCAGCAATGGAAAGAGAAGTATGAGTATTGAGGCTGAGGCTGAGGTTGAGGTTAAGATTAAGGCGGAGGTTAAGGTTGACGCTCATTCTTAACCTCAGCCTC
>CAZJXN010000005.1:0-5338 GCA_964549655.1 uncultured Saprospiraceae bacterium | reverse complement strand
GAGGTTAAGATTAAGGCGGAGGTTAAGGTTGACGCTCATTCTTAACCTCAGCCTCAACCTTATCTATTCGCATTTCCGACAATGATCGTTGTCTGCGCTTGCTTCCACGTTTCAACGGTTGCGTTTCTCAATTTAAAAAAGGAAGGCAAATCAATCGTTTGGTCCGCATAAGCTGGTTCAATCGCATTGTAAAAAATTCCCAAGTATGCAATCGCGTCCAGTCGAGTTTCGGCAGTCAATAATTTGAAATCCTTTATTTTTTTGATTAAAGCTGCCTTTTTTCCAATAAAATGAGCCACGGTGTTTCGCATTGTAGGCTGGTCCATCGCATTGCCAAGGTACACGCGGTCGCGTATCGTGAGTTGCCCGATATCGCCTCTTGGAATGGCATACGAAGCATTGACGAAGCCTGAAAAATCGAAATCATAAGGCACTGGAATCATCTTATCATTGTCTGCTTGCGCAACCAATTTTACGTTGCGCACCATTTTCGTATCCCAATCCATGTTGGCAATCATATATTCGAAGAGCGCCATCGTCGTCTCATCTTTTGCAGATAAGGAATCGGGATGCACGTTCAAAAGATCACTTTCTTCACCGCCCAAGCGAGCTGCCATTTCATCTGTATCTTCCAGCAAGATGCCGTAGCGTTTGATTTTTGACTGCTGTCCGTTGGCATCCACGTAGGTCACTTTTACCAATTGCGCTCGGTAGCTATTGGGTGTCAATTCATTATACAATTCATAAAGTAAATATTCTTTCAACAGGTTTTCATTGCCTGCCAATTTATCGTCTATACAATGCGTGACCAATTTTAATTTGTTGAAGCGCGCTTCCAAGCCTTCGGCTTCCAAATCTTTTTTGGCAAACTTCAAGCGTACTGGCGGAAAATCACACACGCGACGGCGAAACTTACCACGCGGCTGCAATTCTATCTGGCGGCTGATTTCTTTTCCATTTTCATCTTCATACGTAAGCGAGGCATTCAAGTAGTCTTCCGTACGGCGGTTTTCAATTAATTTTGTCAAGTCGGCGGTGATGGTGATTTCGAACGATTCTTTGCGAGAAAAAATTTCAAAGATGGTTTTCTTAGCATTTGCCAAAGAATCATTGGTGTTTGGTGCGGCGAAAGCAACTTTTTGTAAGGCTAAAACGTTGCAAAGAAATAAAACAACACTTAACAGTCGGAAACGGGTGATCATAATAACTTATTTTGGTGACAAAAATGAAAGAAGTCGGGCGCTTGTTCTAATTTTTTAGATAGATAACCTAAAAGATTCGAGCAATTGCCGAAAGTTGCTTCTTCCTTATGCATTTAACATTGTGTAAATGTGAGTAAAAACGTATTTTTGACGATTCAGTTGTCAAAAAGTAACGGCAAATTTACGGCATTTCAAAATTTAATTCTAATACGATTACAAAAAGCGACTTTCAAAAAAATTTAATTCTGTAATTAGCTCCCAAACCTTATAAAACGTTGCACATGATGTAATTTGCCATATTCGATTTTACACAATAGCGACTTTTAAAATTCACATAATGGCGATGCCTCGAAATAAGGTAATGCACTGGTTTTTACTGTTGATTTTTTTGGTATCCTGTAAAGCTTCGTCTTCGCAGGAGGCAAAAATCACGCCGCTTGTTTCTTTCCAACCGGACCAGAAACCTAAGAATGTTGTGTTATTAATTGGCGATGGAATGGGGATTGCCCAAATTTCAACATCTTTATACAGCAACAATAACCGCTTGGCTTTAGAACAATTTCCGTTCATCGGTTTTCACAAATCCTATTCTACGGATAATTTAATTACCGACTCTGCTGCCGGGGCAACCGCTTTTGCCTGTGGTGTA
Organism: uncultured Saprospiraceae bacterium; assembly: GCA_964549655.1. Lineage (GTDB taxonomy): Bacteria > Bacteroidota > Bacteroidia > Chitinophagales > Saprospiraceae > JADJNW01. The sequence continues at coordinate 3,487 of CAZJXN010000005.1, read as the reverse complement.
AAAACGTTCAATGGCGCACTTGGCTTGAATGCAGATAGTATTCCCGTTCTTTCTATTCTCGAAGAATCAGAGCGAAACGGGCTGGCTACGGGTTTAGTTGTTACTTCCACCATTGTACACGCTACGCCGGCAGCCTTCATTGCCCATCAAAATATGCGGGTACTGAATGAAGAAATTGCAGCGGACATTCTAAAAACAGAGGTAGACTTACTTATTGGCGGTGGCAAACGTTATTTTGATCGTCGGGAAATTGATAATCGAAATCTATACGAGGAATTGCAGCGCAAGGGCTATGTTGTAAGCGACTATGCTCAAGCAGAACTCATCCAGATAGGTTTGAATGCCAAACAAAATTTTGCGTATTTTACCGCAGATGGCGATCCATTGCCGAGCAGTGCTGGGCGCGATTATTTGCCTTATGCTTCCAAACAAGCACTCCCTTTTCTCGCACAGCGTAGTGATAAAGGCTTTTTTCTCATGATTGAAGGTTCTCAAATTGACTGGGGTGGACACGCTAACGACGCTCGCTATTTGCTGAGTGAAATGATGGATTTTAATAAAACAGTGGAAGTAGTAATGGAATATGCTCGTAAACAGGGCAATACATTGGTGATTGTTACAGGCGACCACGAAACGGGAGGCTTGGCTTTGCAGCCCGGCTCCAAAATGGGAAAGGTCAAAACAGCGTTTACTACTAATGGTCATACGGCAGCCCTCATTCCTGTTTTTGCTTATGGACCGATGGCGCATCTTTTTTCCGGTATCTACGAAAATACCGATATTCATAAAAAAATGCGACAGGCTTTTGGCTTTACCGATTCTACCTCTGCTTTGAATTATACAAAAGACTAGCGAAATAATTATTGTATCCCATTTAGCAGTGTCATATAATTATTTCATTGCTAAGGAATTTTTATACAATCGCTTAGTCATTTATCGCAGGCGAATTTAAAAATATAATATCATATTTTAATTTTGACGAAACACATCATGCCTCTTGTAGGTATATTGTATTCTAGAAATGTGGCATATCACTTCTATAGTCTCCAAAAAAAACTTTCCACGATTGAAACCTTTCTATTTACATTTGCGAGTATGGAAATCAAAAGTGCCATTTTCAAAGGGAGTTTCCCCAGTGAAGCGCAGTGTCCTACTACTGGATTGTCGGAATACGCGTTTATTGGGCGGTCGAATGTAGGTAAGTCGTCGCTCATCAATATGCTGTGCAAGCAAAAAAATATGGCGCATACCTCGCAGAAGCCAGGAAAAACGCAGACGCTTAATTTTTATCTCATTGACGAAAGCTGGTACATTGTAGACTTGCCGGGTTATGGATATGCGCATATTTCAAAAGCCCAGCGAAAAAATTGGGAACGCATGACGCAGGGTTATCTGACCAAACGCCCCACCTTACAGTGTGCATTTATCCTCATAGATGGCAACATACCCCCGCAGACAAGTGATATCGAGTTTTTGAATTGGCTGGGCGAAATGCGCGTTCCGTTTGTCATTTGTTACACCAAATTAGACCGGATGAAACCCGCCGAGCGGCAGCGCAACATCGAAGCGATTCAAACTGCTTTGTTAGAACACTGGAATGAACTGCCCCAGCAGTTTGAAACCTCCGCCATCAAAGAAGAAGGAAGAGCCGATATTTTAAAATTTATTGAAAAAGTAAATAGCGTGATTTAATTATAATTTAGAGATGGTACATTTTAGAAATGCGCCACGCTTTATCTAAATGCCAAATACCAGACACTAAAACACATGAGCGAAAAAAGTAACGTTTACCCGCACGTACTACCTAACATCGAGGACTGGCCCATTTACAAATTAAGTGAAGACCGCCGCGCATTTGTGGAGGAGTTGGAGGCATTTACCATGCGTTGCTATCAAAAAAAATCAAATACGCAACTAACTGATATTCTTGCGAAGACTATTTATATGGAGCGCATTCGCACCAAAGAAGAGCCTTGGAAAGTAGACCCGCCTAATGAACGCCAGTTTTGGAATAAAATGCAACAAACTCTTTTTGACGGCTCGCCTGACCCTAAAAGTGCGGAATCTGCCCAAAATAATAAAGAGATTTTACAACAAATTGTAAATCGTTATGCGGAAGAAATCGTAGGCACTTTCAAGATTCGGACGTTTATGTTTGCGCGTCGGTTTCTAACGTTATTTTTTACAAGGTTGCTCAATACGGCTGCGGGAAAAAGCATTTTTGGAAGTAAGCATCGCCTGAAAGATAGGATGTTGGTAAAAGGACAGGTAGACGCGGTGCGCAGTTTGTTTCAAAAAGGAACGGTCGTGATTGTGCCCACGCATTTTAGCAATTTGGATTCTATTCTGGTCGGTTATGCGCTGGACACATTTGCCGGATTGCCTTCGTTCGCTTATGGCGCGGGTTTGAATTTGTATAATGCTGGCATCGCCGCTTATTTTATGAATCGCTTGGGCGCTTACAGAGTGGACCGTCGTAAGAAAAATCCGATTTATTTGGAGACTTTAAAAAATATGTCGACACTACTCATTCAGCGTAAGGTGAATAGTTTGTTTTTTCCAGGCGGTACGCGCTCGCGAGGCGGGTCGCTGGAGACAAAGTTAAAATTAGGCTTGCTCGGCACGGTTGTCGAGGCGCAACGCGCTTCATTTGCAAAAGGCGAAGACCAAAAAGTGTTTGTAGTGCCGCTGGTATTGGGGTATCATTTTGTGTTGGAAGCGCCATTTCTCATTGAACAACAGTTGCGGAGCATCGGTAAAGAGCGATATGTCAAATCGAAAGATGATTTTAAAAGCCCTTGGAAAGTCTTACAATTTGCGTGGAAGTTTTTTGCAGAAAGTAATGATATCACAGTCGCCTTTGGTCAGCCGCTTGATGTAATGGGCAATCCGGTAGACGCAAATGGCAATAGTTATGATAAATATGGCAACCTACTTGATACGAAGTCGTACTTCATGAGTGAAGGAAAAGTAGTGGAAAACGATCAGCGAGAGGGCGAATACACCAAAATACTGGCAGAAAAAATTGTAGAGCGCTATCATAAAGACAATGTAGTATTGAGTAGTCATCTGATAGCTTTTGCCGCTTTTGAACTCTTGAAAAATGAAAATAGTAAATTGGATTTATACGGTATATTGCGTTTACCCACAGACGATTATGTATTTTCACAAAGTGCCTTATATAAAGTGGTTGAACAATTAAAAGGAGTGCTCAAAGATATGGAGCAGAAAGGCGATATTAAACGCTCCGAACAATTGGATTGGGATACAGACCCATTAATAAAAGACGGTATCAAACGCATGGGCAATTTTCATTTACAGAAACCTTTATATTTTAATAAACAAGGTGAATTAGTCAGCAAAAGTTTTAAAATTCTTTACTTTTATCACAACCGTTTAGAGAATTATAGCCTGGAACAAAAAATACAATGGAAAAAATCACCGTCTGAATCAGAAGTCGCAAGTAGAATAATGACTTAAAAATTTG
>CAZJXN010000004.1:41256-81352 GCA_964549655.1 uncultured Saprospiraceae bacterium | reverse complement strand
TGGGCACATTTAATTCGAAGCCGGAAGCAAAAATCCGCGCTCCGCCTGGATTTAAGTCGTCATTTACCCTTAAAAGGTACGTGCGTGGTTCGTTCGATTCGTTGCACACATCTACCTGAAAAATTGCCGAGGAATCAAGTGCTAAAGGTGCCTTCAAAATGGTGATACGGTCGCTGGTTCGTCCGGTATGCTTCAGCTTAGGTTGGTCACGCTGGTAACCGCCTTGGTAAGGACAACTGCTTTTGGTGCCTGCTTTGGTTTTGAAAATAGGTGTGCCGTACATCGGGTCGCGGTATACGTCGAGATTGAACTCATCCCCCGGATTGCTGTCGGCGAGGGTGTAGCGCAGCACTTTGGCACTTTCGGCGGTTTGACTTTGGGTTTTTCCAAAACGTTTGGAAGATTTGTACTCGTAGCCGCCCGCCACGCCGGAGCCGCCTATATTTACCACCACATCCACCTTGGCATTTCCTTCGATGTAATGTTCCACTTGAATGGAATTGGTTTCTGACACCGTAATGCTATTTTCTACAACACGGGAGACACCCGAACTAAAACTCGGAGATTCCAGCAACACATTGTTGGGCTTGTTGACATTGGCATCATTCAGTGACAACACTTGCCTCCAGACATCTATTTGGTTTTGCGCGTCGTTGCGTGTCTTTACACGAAGCGCCGTATTGTTTACTCTTTCTTGCAGCAGCGCAATATTGGAGAGAATAGAGGTCTTGGTGGAAGCAAAGGGTCTGGGTTGACCAACTGGGGCATAAATCAATCCCGTGTCAAGGCTGATGTTACAGGCGTTTTTGTTCAATTTCCAGTATTCGTAAACGCCATAGACCAGGTCCGTACCGTAGCCGATGAACACATCCCCGCCTCCGTCTGGTCCGCTCAATTCGGTCGTCATAAAGCCCTCGCTGACGGTCACGCAGGTCTGATTGGAACTCGTTTTGACACTCAAATCGCCCGCTGTCACGCCCCCGCTGAGCGTCACCGAAAATTCATAGTCTATGGTGTTAATAAAGCCCAGCGACCCTTTAACACCCAGTTTGACGGCAAGGTTGGTAGAGTTGGAGCCATCCTGGGCGTAGGTGTCCGTGAATTCGCGGCAGGTGGTTTTCGTATCCAGAAATTCGCTGCTGCTGCCGTCGCCCGGTGGGGCGTGCAAGATGAGATAAGGCAATTGAGGTTGAACGGTGACGCCCAGGGAGTCCACCGCTGCTCTGATGGGACCTAATACGACGAAGGGAATGACCATCAGGTTTCCATGGAATTCTGCCGGATTGCCCACAACATCTCTTACTACAAAAGCTACATAGGACTGATTGTGACCCACTGGAAAGGTTACCGGCAATTTGAAGCGGATAAAACCTGCCGGTGGGTTGCTAACCTGCTGCACCCCGCCGCCGCCTATCGGGCTGGTATTCACTGACCCATATTGATAATTCAACTGAAAATTGGCAGTAAGGGAGGTTTCCCACAGCAGGAATATCCACGGTCAGGGTGTCCGTTTTGCCTGCCGTAGCCACATGATACGTTTCACCATTGGTAGATAATAGGTTGGGTGTAATAAATGGGACAATAAAAAAGTTACCCGGTATCGCTTTGGCAGTACTAGGTTGGCAAATGGTAGGAGGCGCACCAGTGACTTTGACCTGAAAGCCCGTGATAAGTGGCAGCAAGATTTCCTGCGCCGACCCGATACCCAGCTGACAAAAGAGTGCGAACCCTAACGCTGCCGTGTGCACAAGCGACTGGAAATGTTTGCGTAAAGTAAATGTTTGTCTCATGGTTGGAATGGTTTGAATGTGAAAAATAATAGGATAAAGTCATTGATTCCTTCGAATTTTTTACGCGTAGAAATACGCAGTTTTTAGAAATGGGTATTTACTACCGTCCTTTTCTTTTTTAGTGAATGCGTTAGAATCACAGCTCGAAGAAGCAGGGAATTACAGCGAAAACCAAGCGAGCGAGGACGAAGGAGTGGTTTTCTTGTCCGAAGGCGGGGAATTTTTGAGCGGCGGGGAAAGTGAGCAGTAGGCAGTGGGCACTTGTCTGAACTATGATTTTTATAATTATTTCCTTTCAAGCGATATTTTCGTATGAGGAAGTGATGTCATCACTTTAGGAGTGATGACATCACTTCCTCTACCAGTAGCTATCGAGACCGCGTCTTTACGGTAAAAAAAAATCCGCGTTAATCCGTCCAATCCGTCCCGCCATGCGGCGGGATTCCAATTGACGCTATACGGGCTGCGTGGTATCAAATCGTCTGAATCCGCTTCAACAATTCCTCCCTTAGCGATTTGCTCAAAGGAATGGCTTTGCGGGCAATGACGACGTGACTTTCGGCGACTTCATCTACCTGTGAAAGGTTAATCATAAAGGAGCGATGTACGCGGATGAAATGGCGAGTAGGCAATTTTTCTTCCATGATTTTGAGGGTGCTGGCGAGCAGGTATTCTTTATTTTTGGTAAAAATGCGGCAGTAATTGCGCTCGGCTTCGATGTAAAAAATGTCTTCAATAAAAATTTTGACCATCGTTTCTTTGTGCCGCACAAAAATACGGTCGCTCAAAATAAAGGGCGCTTCGACGGAGCGTTCTTGTTCGATTTCAAGTGCTTGATTCTACGCCATTCTACTGATAGTCAATTCGATAGCGCGTTGTAAATCTAATTTTTTAAAAGGCTTGGAAATAAAAGCGTAGGGGCGAGTCGCTTTGGCGCGGTTGAAAGTTGCTTCGTCGGCATTGGCAGTCAAGTAAATAATGGGAATACCGGCATTTTTCTGCATCTCGTGGGCAGTGGCGATGCCGTCGAGTGCGCCTTTCAGGTGAATGTCGAGCAAAACGATATCGGGCTGATTTTCTTCGATTTGCAAAATGGCTTCTTCGCGGCGCGACACAATACCGGTGACTTCGTACCCCAAATTGCTGAGTTGTAAAGAAATATTGGCAGCGATAATCATGTCGTCCTCGACGATGAGGAGTTTAATGGGTGTGTCCATCAATCGGTTTTTGTGTTACAAACCTATAAGGTTTTTTGAATATCAAGCGGTTTTTGTTTTCTTAAATCTATTTACACGTTTATCACAAATCTTGATTTTAATAAATTTGTTTTTTGTAATCCTAAAGAACTATATCCCATGGGCAAGCCGAAAACCAACACCTTCTGAACGTGTAGAACTGCTACTACCAGTGCGACTAGAAACCCCACAACTACTAACACTATTGTGCCAAGCGCCGCCACGTATGACGCGCCCAATTCCGGTGGCTGGTCCTTTTGGGTTATCGCTATTATCACTTTCGACGTAATAATTTTTATCATACCAATCATTACACCATTCCCATACATTACCGCTCATGTCGTACAAGCCCAGTTCGTTGGCTTTTTTCTGTCCTACTTGGTGGGATTGGTAGTTACAGTTGGAGATGTACCAAGCTACCTCCTCTACATCGTTGCTACCCGCATATGCGTAGCCATTAGCTTGTCGTCCACCGTGCGCGGCGTATTCCCATTCGGCTTCGGTAGGCAGGCGATACATTTTTCCTGTTTTTTCGGTTAGCCATTGGCAATAACGGTTAGCTTCCTTCCAGCTTACATTATAAACCGGGCGTGTACCGCGCTCTGATTCCCAATTACCGAGTTCTGGTTTAGGACGTCTTGTAGTTTCACAAAAAAAATCGTATTCTCGAAAGCTCACGGCGTATTTTCCAATATAAAAATGTTGTACACGCACGGTATGTACCGGTTCTTCGTTGTCATCTCCTTCCTTATTACCCATCTGAAAAGTGCCACCTTTCACAAAAATCATGTTAGGTTCTTTAAAAAGTTCCATCGGGGTCTAGTGGTTTTTATTGTAAAATATTATTAAAATTCACATAAAATAGAATAAGTGCAGTAGATGCGCTCCTTACAACCATTTGTTAAATACAAAAGTTTCCAAAAACCTTACAGGTTTTGAATATCATGCGGCTTTTGTTTTCTTAAATTGCAGCAAAATAATCGTTCCATTGTTTGTTTCTTGCGTCATCGTACCTTCGAGTTGTCGGGTGAGTAACGCGACTAGCTGCGTGCCGAAACCCGTTCCTTGCGCGGCTACCCCCAGTTCTTTTCCAACGCCATTATCAGCGATGCGCAAGTGTGACGTTTCTGCATCCATGAATTCCAAACTCATTTTGATTGCGCCTGCTTGCCCTTGCGGGAAAGCGTATTTCAAAGCATTGGTCAATAATTCATTGACAATCCCAAGCTGTCCGAAGTTTGTAACTTCGGATATTTCTTGCAAGAAGGCGGAGACTTCTTATTATTCAAAATCGCAAGTTTGCAACTTGCGACAGCGTGGGGTTACAATCAATAAATAGAAATGGTTAAATGACTAAAAAGAGGGGGCATCCTGCTGTACCCGCTATAAATTCAACCAGAAAATGAGCGAAAACCGCGATTACCATGAGTTGAACGGATTGGTAGAGATAAGTTTTCATGGATCGTTGAGATTAATTTGTTTTAAAATTACTATTATTTCCAAAAAAAGCTGCTATATTTTCGATTGTGTAAAAAACGCTATCTTAAAGCTCTTGAAAAAGATATTAGACAATAGACTTTAGATATTAGACTAAACAGTCTAACATCTATCGTCTAATGTCTACAGTCTCCAAAAGCATGATTGAAGTAAAAAATCTGACCAAACATTTCGGCAAGCACACCGCCGTCCACAACTTGAGTTTCAAACTGGAAGCCGGTCAAACCCTTGCCCTCATTGGCTCCAGCGGCTCTGGCAAGACGACGACCTTGCGAATGATTAACCGTTTGATTGAACCCGATTCTGGTCAAATTTTGGTGAATGGCGAAGATGTCACAAAACAACCGCTGGAGCAAATGCGCCGTCGAATAGGCTACGTCATTCAAAACATGGGTTTGTTTCCACATTACACCATAGCAGAAAATATTGCAATCGTACCGAATTTATTACAATGGGAAAAATCACGCATTCACACGCGTGTGTACGAATTGCTGCAACACATGGGTTTATCTGCTTCAGAATATGCCTCGAAATACCCCGACCAACTCAGCGGCGGACAACAGCAGCGCGTAGGATTGGCGCGGGCTTTGGCAGCCGACCCACCCATTATTTTGATGGATGAACCCTTTGGCGCACTTGACCCGATTACTCGCAAACACATTCGCAAAGAAGTATTACAATTAGAGGAGTTTAATAATAAAACGATTATCTTAGTCACCCACGATGTGGAAGAAGCATTTGAAATGGCAGATATGGTATGTTTATTACATGAAGGAAAAGTCCAGCAAATCGGCTCCCCAAAAGAATTATTAAAAAATCCAACAAACGAATTTGTAACCAATTTTTTTAGTGGTCAGAAATTGCAATTGGAATGGGCGGTTTATACGCTGAAAGATGTTTTTACACAATTGTCGGTGCAATCTTTTGAAGGTAATGGACTTTCTATTCCAGTTGAAACATCCATTCGAGATACGCTAAATTTATTGAGTTTGCAATCAAAAAGCGAGGCAAATGTGGAGTATCGAGGCGAGCGACGTTTTTTTAATTTCTCTACTTTGATGGAAGCCTTTCGGCAAATACACTAACGCCTCATTCTTCTCACAAATAATTCGATTCTACTTATTTAAATATATCTTCTAACTGCAATTCGATGTCTAATTGTGCATCCCGTAAAATACCTTTTTTGGCGTAAACTTCATATTCATTGGGTGCGCTGAACACGTAAATACTGGTAAGATCAGGTAACACCAGCCAATAAGATTTTACACCCGCTTCAAAATAACGGTAGGATTTGACAATCAAATCGGTGAGCTGTTGTGTAGGAGACAGAATTTCTATTGCAACTAAAGGCATAGTAGTCAGCCGTATTTCATCGTTACCCGGCGTAAAATCCATTAAAGGATAAACAGATACATCCGGTATTCGCTCTTTTTCATCAATCATGATACTTACTTCCGTCAAAATACGATAATGCTCCTCATATTTTTGTCGAAGCAAGAAATAGATATTCCCTTGAACTATAGAATGGTTCTTACTTGGGATGGGTTTTCCTCTTTCGATTTCGTATTCCGATTGCACCAACGTTACTGATTCCATAAAGTATCTCTTTTCAATTCCTAACAAATATAAGCAAAATATCGTTTCGTCGCTGTTAAATCTTTAGCTTCGTTTTTGAAAAATTTGGCGCATTTATAATCCAAGTAAATAAAGAAATGAATCTTTTTCAATTTATAATAGAAAATTCAAAAGAACTCTATCACCAAACGCTCGAACACATCGGGCTTACATTTCTATCGCTCGCCTTGGCGGTGCTGGTCGCCGTGCCGCTCGGCATTTGGATTACGCGGCTCAAAGGTTGGGACAAAGTCATTTTGGGAATTGCGGGTATTTTGCAAACGGTGCCCAGCATCGCATTACTCGGTTTTTTAATTCCATTACTTGGTATTGGGCTTCAACCTGCCATTTTTGCGCTGTTTATTTATGCTTTATTACCTATTTTAAGAAATACTTATACTGGAATTTTGGGCGTAGATGCGTCGGTGAAAGAAGCCGCAGTCGGCATGGGAATGACTCCTTGGCAAGTGCTTTTAAAAGTAGAATTACCCTTGGCGATGCCGATTATTTTTGCAGGCATTCGCACGGCGACGGTTATCAATGTAGGCGTGGCGACACTGGCGGCTTACATTGGTGCGGGCGGTTTGGGCGAGTTTATTTTTGGTGGAATTGCGCTGAATAATCCGAATATGATATGGTCGGGCGCTTTGTTGGCAGCGATTTTGGCAATTGTATTTGACCAATTATTGGCGTTGCTCAATCAAGTGCCGACGCGCCGTTTTTTTCGTACCGCCGTTCAAGTGAGCGCGTTTGTGCCTTTTTTTTCCTTGCTATATTTTATTCCGCAATGGTCGTCTAGCGGTCTGCGCATTGGGTGTGACCCGGAGTTTGCCGGGCGAGCAGACGGGTATCCAAAACTGGCATCTTCTTATGGTTTAAAATTAGATACCAAGATTCTGAATGCCGGATTGATGTATCATGCCGTTGCTGGAAATGAAGTAGATGTAATAAGTGGTTATTCAACGGATGGAAGAATTAAAGCATTCAATTTGAAGGTATTAGAAGATGATAAACACGTTTTTCCGCCGTATTTTTGTGCACCGATTGTAAATAAAAAATTATTGAATGAATATCCTGATATAAGAGAACCACTAAATTTACTAGCTGGTAAAATCAATGATTCTATCATGACTTTGCTGAATTATCGCGTAGATTTTAAACAAGAAAAGCCGGAAATTGTAGCAAGCGATTTTTTAAAACAGTTAAACTTATTGCAGCCTGACCGCAAGCAAGGTGGCAGAAAACTCGTCATTGGTTCTAAAATATTTACGGAACAATATATTTTAGCACACTTATTTTCACAATTGATAAATGGTTATACGGATTTTGATACCGATATAAAAACCGGTTTGGGCGGCACGAGCGTTTGTTTTGATGCGCTGCGCACGGGTGCAATTGATATATATCCAGAATATACCGGTACGGGCTTTCTGGTTTTATTAAACCCAACCGAAAAAGAAGTAAATGAATTAAGTGCAGATGCTCCTAAATTATATAATTACGTTTTAAAATCTTTTATAGAAAAGTATCAGATAGAATGGCTGGAACCTTTGGGATTTAATAATACGTATGCGCTGGTCATTCGGCAGGAGATGGCACAAGGATATAATCTAAAGACAATCAGTGATTTATCCAAAATAAAAAACTGATAAGGTCAAAAAACCTTATCAGTTTTAAAAAGAATTTATTATTGCTTGTTATCATTGTTAATAATCGGGTTATTAGTCGAATTAACCGCTAACTGGCGCAACATTACTTCCAATTTCTGGCGATTATTCGTTACTTCCTGCGTCGCGGTTGCCCAATCGTTCTGCGCTTGATTCACTTTCGTTACCAAATCTTCATTTTCTTTGCGCAAATCGGCTATTTTCTTTTCATTATCTTCCATTTTATTTTTGTAATCCGCCTGGTCTTTTTCCAGCGAAGCAACCAGATTTTCTGCGGTTTTTACTTCCTCTTGATAATAATCGCGCAAAAAGTCATTCAAAAAATTTTGGACGATGTTTTTCATATTGTAATACTCTCGCGGATTCTGCGCTTGTCCCACATTAATATCATACCCCAACGAAGCAAATACCGACATCTTTGTTAAGTCGTTTTCCTTTACCACCTTGGTATAAAAATCCATCTTTTTCGCAGAAATAGCATCAAAATTCACCTTTTCCGCCTGCAACACATCGTTGTTGGAAAACCAACCTTTCTTTTTCAGCTTTACTTTGTATTTATCGCGCAGATAACTTTCCCAGGCAGCTTTCACTTTATCCACATTCGGTTCCATTAGTACTACCACCGCTGGGTATTGTTTTTTCTCGTATTCATCCGTCGCATCATTTACTGTAAGTTGTTGTGCGAAACTTACATTTGCAAAAGTAAAAAGCAACATAAGAATACTGCTTATCATAAAGGATTTCATAATCGTTTTCATAATTTGATTGTTTGCTTATAAAACAGTTGGACATCGCCTCTGTTCAGCAAAATAGATGGGAAATTGAACTAAATAAAAATAAGAAATAGAATTAAGAAGCAATACTCAAACGCTGTTCAATAATGCCTTTCATCGCCGTCAAAATCATAAAAACCTGCTCCAAATCATCTTGTTTACTTGATATATAAGCATTACTGATGCAATATTCTCTTTCTTTCAGCGTCACAAAAAACCACATTCGCCCGATGACATACGAGCCATATACGGGCAAGCCGTCATTATTCAATTGTTGTCCCACCAGCATTGCACTCAACAACTGTGCAATTGGGTCGTCGGCAGTGCCACGCTCTTTTTTATATTCGTGGAAAAAGAAATATGGTTTTTGAGGATTGTACTTACCAGAAGCAACCACCAAATCCACTCTGCCCGTCAACAAAATATCTTCCTCCATTATTGCTTGTATCGGTCTTTCTGCAAAAACGGTATAATGGGGCGATTTAAAATTTACTCGGAGCATCAACGGATAAATCAAGTTAAATTTCAACTCGTCTTCATTCCAGTACGCGATTCTATCTTCTGCCAAAAGGCTTAGGTTTTCCAAAAAAGAACGGTCTGGTTCTGCTAATGAAAGAAGGTTACTTATCCATTTTTCCAATATGGGACTTTTGCGGACTTTTTGTAATTTAAAAAGCTGCTCTAATTGGTCAGTCGTCTTATCTCTAAAAAACACAATCGTTACCTTTGGTTCTACTAAAATCTCACTCATAGCTTTGGACGTTTAATTTCAAGAAAGTTACAAAAAAGAACAGGATTTACAAGATTTTCAGGATAAACAGGATCACGAATCTTCCTCTTCTCCCATCTTCCTGACTTGTCCCGCAGTGGCGGGATCATCCTTTCACAAATCCAATATAATCTTCAAATTATCCTTCACTTTATCTCCAAGTTCATCGGGCAGGATATCAATCTTTTTTACAAATCGGCGATTATCAATGGCTCTCACTTGGTCAATCATGATTGCACCTTCTTGATGTAAGCCAGCAGCATTTTTAGGAACATTCACGCGCAAGATGCTCACGCCATTTTTTACATTGCTTGTAATGGGGCATACCAAAGTAGAAGGATGCTTCTTGTTGAGCAGATTCGTTTGTACAATCAACACCGGTCTCGTTTTTCCAGCCTCGGTTCCGAATGTTGGATTTAAATCTGCCAGCCAAATTTCAAATTGTTTCATCTTCCAATGCTTCAAATTCAGCTAATACTTCCATCGAATCTGCTGCTACCAACTCCGATTCTTGATGCAACTGTTCTTCCAACAATTTTCTCTTTTGATACTGATTATAAAATGCAAGTGCCTCGTTGATATACTTATTTCGGCTGGTATGCAATAAATCCGACAAGTGTTCCGCCTCCTTAAAAATCCCATCTTGCACTTTCAATGATATACTTTTCATACACCGATTTTCTTACAAAAGTATATCATTTTTTGATACAAATCAAGTGTCTATCCTCCTAACTTCCCATCCTCCTATCCTCCTCAAAACAAACTCACATACCCAAAATGCACCTTCGGCGCACCAAAATCCACGGCTTGATTCAATCGTTCCCCTTGCGCTCCGCGAATGCCGCCATACGCCAAACTCACTCCAAACAATCCTGCTTTTGTCTCAAATGTAATGCCCGATCCAAATCCAAATGGCTGAAAAAAATCACGCTTTTGAACGGTCACATCTTCCACGTAGCCATAATCTCCAAACAAATACAAATATGAATTTTGTCCAATTAACAAGCGATATTCAATTGTACCAATGGTGTAATTCGTTGCAAAAATAAATTCCTCGTCAAAACCGCGCAGCAAGCGATTGCCACCAATACGATGTTGCTCATTCAAATAAATGGGATTTTCAGAAAAAATATACGCGCCTTGAGCACTCAATTTAAACGTACTTCGAGCAAAAATCGGGAAGAACTTTTCCAATTGAAATGCCGCGCGATACTGAAATGTACGCAATTCGAGCGAGTCATATACATTCTCCCCACTCAAATCTTGTAAGCGATTATTCTTCCGAATTTGCTTTACACCTGCCGCGCCACGCACGAGCAAGTTCCAGCCGCGACGCGGGTTGTAGCGATAATCCAATTGTTGAAAAGCGTATTCCAGACCAAAATTACCGTACGTCACATCCAGCGTTGGCGGAAGTTGTTGCACATTATTCAAAATAGAATCTACACTCAGCAAATTCGAGGTGCGATTATTCCAAAAAGCTTTTAAATAATTACCACCTTCAAATAAATATTGAATACCCAAATCGCTTTCTAAATCCAAATAAGTCGTGTCGCGTTTGTACAAATTGAACTTCGCATCCACGCCAAATGGTAAATTCAAAACGTAAGGATAATTAAATGCCAAATTCAACTCCTGCGTCTGCGGTCGCAAGGCTTCAAACTCCGCGTAGATGCGCTCTCCACGTCCAAATTGATTGTATAATTCGCCATTGAATGAACCGGTAACTAATAATTTTTTGGTCTGCGCACTATTCGGCAACACACCAATTAAAAAATCAAATCTGCTCGCCCGCCTTTTTTCTAAAAACAAGCGAATCGTGGCGCGGTCGCCCGCAAAACTCACGATTGGGTCTTTCGCAATATTCACAAAAGTCAACTCGCGCAAGCGGTCGCGCACGCGCAGGACTCGCGAACGGTCGTACGGCGTGCCAGTTTTTAAACCCAAATAATTACTCAAATACGTTTCCGACAATTTCAAATCGCCCTCGACAGTTATTTTATCAATCAACACCAATTGACTTTTATCTAAAAATAAACTCGCCGTTACCTTTTCATTATCAAATGCAAAACTATCCAAGCGCACTTTGGCAAAAGGATAACCGCTATTTTCGGCAGCTTCCAGTAGGTTTTCTTGTAATTTTTGCAATTGTGAAGTTGAAAAAGGTTTGTTTTGAAATACTTTTTGGCGAAAACCGGCTTGGTTTAAAACCGATTCGTCCACGCTGTCCACGCGCAACGCGACTAATTCATACGGCTTTCCAATGTGTAACAACGCCATAAAAATACTGTCCAATTGTAGTATCGTGTCAATCGAGGCTTCGAGGTAGGCTTTATTATACAATTGTTGTAAAATATTTTGTAATTCACTAAAAACGGCCGTCGAATCGAAGAATTGAGTTTTATATTTTATATTTTTTTGTAAAAAAGCGGAGTCTGCATCTAAAGTCAGAATTCGAAGTTCAAAGTTTGAAGTTTGAGGTTTGAGGTTTGGGGTTTGGGCGTTCGCCGATAACACAAATAGGACAGGGAGAAGACTGATGATTATAATTTGATATGATTTTTTATTCATGATAATCCGCTTCATCCGCCCCGACCACTGTCGGGGTCCGCGTTCCAATTGTTGTGCTACGTGTAGTTTAAACGAAAAAAACACTTCACCATTGCACAGGCAAAACGGTATACTCTTCATAAAATTTAATCCTCAAATCCGCTTTGCGCAAATCTTTTGGAATCAGAAAATACACTTCGCCATCTTTAAAACTGTCGCTTTGTACCAATTCATTCAAGCCACCTTGCGCGGGATATGGCAGTTCATTTGCTACCAATCGGAAATCACTTTCCCAAAAATTTATATCATATCTGCCTTTCAAAAAACAGCGTATTTTCAACGTAATCTTCTGATTTTCAGGTTTATACGGCTCGGTTTTCGCTTCCAAAATAGTGTAAGTAGCCGTGCTGCTATTCATTGTTAAACTCACTTCTTTGCCTTGTGGAAATTTTAGTGCAGTGGCTTTTGAAATAGACGTTTCCCTACCGGACGAACCCAAGCGATTGATAAAAAAAAAGGCAATGACAGCCAATACCACTGCGCCCGCGACGATGGCAAATTTTAGATTCCTATTGGAATTTTGTGCAGCTATTGGAATAGCCGTTGGCGTACCTTTTTCTACACTTTGCAACAAATTCAACAGTGAAAAACTAATTTGATTATAACTGCGCGCCGCATCTTCCGGGCTGATAAGGTCGAGTCCGAGTTCGCGTTGCACTTGCTCGTAGCGCGAGCGCAGCAGGATGACTTCGTTGAGGGCGAGCGATTGCTCGGTGCGCAGCCAATTGGCGAGGGTTTCCAGCGCTTCCTCGGTGCTGCCTTGTTCTACGAGTGTTTGGATTTGTTCGGTGATACTGGGCATGATTTTTTTGTAAAAATACTTTTTTTTGTTAAAATGTTACACCGCGTTTTTTTCTAAACCCGCTTGCTACGCATCCCTATTTGCACTAACTTTGCAGCATGGACCAAGTATTTCAAAATTTTATTAACACTTACTCGCAAAATATAAGGCTGGACGCTGCCACCATTAAAGAAATTGAAAATCACCTCGCCATTATAACACTCGACAAAAATCATATTTTATTAAATGAAAATCAATATCATGATTTTGCTTATTTTGTTGTGAAAGGCGCAGTACGAAGTTATTATTTAAAAGATGGCGTTGAAGTAAATACATGGTTTGCGTTTGAGAATGAAATGGTGGGTTCTTTACATAATTATAAAAACCTTCCTTCCAGAGAAACCTTTCAGTTGGTTGAAAATGCCGAATTGATTGCTATTAAGCTGCGCACTTTAAAGCCGCTTGTTTATACCCATATTCAGGTAAGTAACTTTATAACCGCCATCATCGAGGAATACGCGTTGTTTTTAGAAGACCGGATTTATTTTTCTCAATTGACAAATTCAATGGAAAGGTATTTGCATCTGCTTGAATATGAGCCACATATCTTTAAAAGAATTCCACTTACCTACATCGCTTCCTATCTGGGCATTTCAAGAGAAACCTTAAGCCGTTTGCGGGCAAAGTAATTTTGTGACATTTGTCAAATGAATTATCCTGCATACTTTGAAACTTTGCAACAAAATAAATAGCGATGCAAAGAAAAGATTTTATTAAACTTACCTCCTTAGGGCTTTTATCTATTCCGTTTTTATCATTTGAAAATCATAAAATAGTAGGCAAATCCAAAAAGGTAATCATCATTGGCGCAGGGATGGCAGGTGCTGCTGCCGCCCGAACGTTGAAAGAGGCAGGATGTGAAGTAGTGGTTTTAGAGGCGAGAGACCGCACAGGTGGCAGGATACATACGCACACAGACGGGGGCATGAATATAGAATTGGGTGCCAATTGGATACATAATGCCCATCTTCCTGAAAATCCTTTACTAAATTATGCAAAAAAATTAAATATTAAAACAAAATCAACCAGCTATTCCAACCTAAAAGTGTATGATGAGCACGGTGATACAATAAGTAAACTAACATTAGGTTTATTTTATCTGTGGTTTGAAAAAAAGTTAAATAAAAAGGTCCATTTGATTAATAGTTCCTCATCTGATATATCACTAAAAGAGGTTTTGGATAAAGTTTTGAAAGACGCGCACTTTTCAGCAAAAGAAAAAAGAATCGCCGCTTTAATTAAAGAAAGTTATACCAATAACTTGGCTGCGAATCTTCAGGATGCTTCCGCAAAATATTATTTAAACACTTCGGTAAGAAAAGAGGAAGATGATTTTTTTGTTTTGGGCGGTTATAGTCGAATCATACAGGATGTAATGCAAGGCATTGATATAAAATTAAATCATATCGTTCGGGAAGTGAGCCACAAGCGGGATAGCGTGGAAGTAATAACCGACCGGCAAACGTTTGAAGCGGATTATGTAATGATTACCGTTCCGATTAGTATTTTACAAAAAGGACAAATCGCCTTTTCTTCTGCCTTACCCGATTGGAAAATGAATGCTTTTTCTAAAATGAAGATGGGTATTTTTAATAAGGTTATAATGGAATTCACAGAAAAATTTTGGAAAGGAGACGCTGATTTTCAATGTTATCCTACCGATTTAGGAAATGCTTTTGGTATTGCGGTAAATTATCATCATTATACAGACAAAACTTTATTAATTGCAATGCCCGTAGATAAAGCAGCACTATGGGTAGAAGATAATGAGATAGCAATGATACAAAAATCATGGGAGCAAATATTACACCAAGCTCATCCGAACAAAACAATTGAATTTAAAAATGTGATGGTTACTAAATGGAATGCTGATAAATTTTCACAAGGTTCTTACACCCACGTACCAATTGGAACTACGACCGCTGATTTTGACGCATTACAGCAAGCAATAGGAAGGATTCATTTCGCTGGAGAAGCCACGGATATTGCCCATCATGAAACCGTTCATGGCGCGTATATTTCCGGTATTCGGGAAGCTAATAAAATTTTAAATAATTGACATGAAATTGATAATCTTACTGACTTTTTTATCATTTGTGGCAAACGCACAAATTAACACGAATTCCCCTTTTTTATCCCAATTATATTTCCCTTTTGATGCTGGCTACGCGCTGACGAACGCAAAGACCTTACAATCCGGTATGTTATTCAAAACCGGTTTAGAATACCGATTCAAAAAACCAAATAGATTATTGATTCGATTTAATTATGACAATCACTCCAATCATTATAAAATAGCCGAAAATACCGTCACGGATATTACAGCAGGAAAATTAAAATTTACAGACTACGTGACTGGCGTTGGTTATCGGGTAGTCAGTGAAAAGACGAGGTTTTTTGGTTTAATACAGGCTGGTGTAAGTGCCTACACCTATCCAAGTATAACGGGTTCGGCAAATAATTTTACAATAACAGACAAACAGCGAATGACACCCATTCTTAAATGTACGGCTGGATTTGAATATTATATAGCACCAAATGCAGCATTGACATTGGAGACGAGTTACGCTTTGCTCCCCAGTCATTCTGTCTTTTGGGGTAAAGATTTAAGTATGTTTGGCATATCTTTGGGGCTTACGACTACGTTGTTTTAGGATAGGACTTTAATAAAAACCGATAAGGTTTTGAAAAGCCTTATCGGTTTCTGGAATTTCCTTTAATTCACTTTCACAAATTTCTGCACATACTTCCCTTTCTCACTTTGCAATTCTAAAATATACGTGCCTTTCGGCAAACGACTCACGTTGACTTCAAATGGGGATTGGCGGACATTCAAAGTCTGCACGGCTTTGCCATTTACATCTAAAATACGCGCCTTCACTGAAAATTTTATTTGTTTTAAAACAGCATTCAAATCCACAAACAATTGGTCGCGTGTGGGATTGGGATAGAGTTTGATTTGACTCGTAGAAATGGGTTCTTTTACACTGGTCGTAACGCCCAAACATTCCGTTTCAGGACTAAAAACTTCCATTTCATACAGCGAAAAATTGCCCAGTACGCCGCGCGTCATGTACACCCGCACGTACCGCGCCTGCCGCCGCAAGTTCGTCACCACATCTACCCCACCGTCTCCGTTGGACATGGCAGAAACCGTTTGCCAATTCGTATTATCGGTTGAAATTTGAATTTCATAATCCCGCGCTGCCGAAAATTCCCAAAATAACTTTACACCGGATATTTTTTTAATCGCGCCTAAATCTACCGTGAGAAATTCGGTGCCACCCGTCCAGTTGCTCGACCAGCGGGTTTTTAAATTGGCATCAAACGCATTTTTTGCAACATATTGATTTTCATTATTATAAACAGAAGAAGTTGTCGCCGTTTTACCAAAAGCGTCACTCAAGCCAATCGCATTGGTCTCATCCGTCCAAACCGGAATATCGCCGGCATTAAAATTCGCGCCAAGCGCCTCAAATTCGGCACGAGTCAGGTAAGCCACACGCGGCAAATAGCAACCCATCCAAGCCTTTTGACTATTCATGCCAATCAAAGTGCTGTCGTATGCAGAGCCAGCCCAGTCCGTTTTTGCCCAAGTCAGATTCTTTTCATTCGGTGCTTTTTCAAACGTCCATTCGGGTTCTACCGTTACCCAGCGCATCATCAAACCCAGTTCGGAAGTCGGTCCCCAGTTGATCCACGTCACGCCGTTTGCAGCAGTCGCATTTGCGGGACGGTCTTCTGGGCGAGCATAAACGATGGTATAATTGCGCTGGTTGTCAAGCACGACTTGGTCGTCCGCCACCATATTGGTAGCTGCGCCGGGCAAGGGCGAGAGGTAATAATTGTCGTAACCGCCGATAGACCAATAGCGCACCTGCCCTTTTGCCATCGTGTTTGCCCCTTTTCGGGTATCGGGGAAAGTGGGAAGTTTGCCGGTTAGAATGGCGATTTTACCTTTTTGAACGGTCATCGTTCTACCGAGATAAGTGGCGTAATTATTGGTCGTTGCGTGCGGTTCATAATTGCCTGGAGCGGGTTGAAATTCGCCGCGACCCGTCCAGTCGAGGTCAATATCGCGGATGCGCTGCGTCGAATCTGCTCGTGACCAGCCATTCGCTTGTGCCACGCCATTCAAAATACTGCGCACAATGCCCCACGATTTATACCAGCCTACCGTCGGACCAAAATTTTTATTCGGAACGTCGTCGGTTTCCCGCGCTTTAATAGTGGCATTAGCTCGTTTCAATAAATTGGTAAAATCAGAACCAATAAAATATTTTTCGCCGGAAGGCAGTTCAAACCACGCTTTGGGCAACGGCACACCGCCGAGTGCGTCCTTGCTGGGGTCGGGTGCGTAGATGCGAATCCACAGCGCGCCGAGGTCCCAGTCGCCACCACCTTCGATAGGCGTGTTGAGTATCGTTTTTTTGCCGAGCGGACCTTGATAGACCATCATCGCTCCAGTGCGTTTGTTGCTTTGCTGGCGGTACGGATTTTTGTGGGCATTACCATTCAGACTCACCGGGTCGCCGATAGCCAAGTCAAATTCGACGCGGTATTTTCGATTGGTCGCATTGCGATTCGCGCCGACGCGGAACGGGTTGACGTTGCCCGGAAGCGGCTCGATATCTGCATCTACAAAACCTACTTCTGCTGTGCCGAACACGCGCTGGGCATAATATTCCACGCCATTGAGCGGCGGTGAGATTTGCATCGTAAAAAATCGGGCGTGCGGAAACTCGCCTTCAATCACCAATTTGCTGCCAAACGGCGCGAGCGGCGTGCCCAGATAAAGGTAAGTGACATTCGGGTCGGGCAAGCCATTGTAAACAGAATCCAGATTGATGGGTTTGGAATAGCGGATTGCCCACGTTTCTTGCGGCGTTGCGTCTTCCGGTTTTTTAAGGTAGAAATTTTTATTGTCTGTGATGCCGGTTGGAATTACATCGGTCGGAATTTGAGCAGCGGCAGTGCCGGCAGTCCATTTGCGAATGTAACTTTCAAGATTATCAGAAACGGTTTTGGCGCGCTG
Organism: uncultured Saprospiraceae bacterium; assembly: GCA_964549655.1. GTDB lineage: Bacteria > Bacteroidota > Bacteroidia > Chitinophagales > Saprospiraceae > JADJNW01. The sequence continues at coordinate 63,521 of CAZJXN010000004.1, read as the reverse complement.
GCGAATGCTGGAAGGATTTTCATTTGGGTATGGGTCGCTGGGCGGTAGGCAGCTGGTAATGAAGAATGAAAGAATAAAGAATGAAAGTAGATTTTTCATGATATAAGTTTTTGGGTTAAAAAGAGGACGGCTGAATTAACATTTAGTTTCCGTCGTGAAGACTGATTTCAAATTCAAAAGTAAACGGGATTTTCCCAAAAAACCCTTGACCTATATCAAAAAGTGCAACTTCAAATCAGTAGGCAGTTTGTTGAAACGTGGACAAGGCAACCAATCATTAGATAAAAAATAAACTTTACTTAATATTTTAACCGTCAACGTGTTACGAGACTGCCGACTTTAAACTGCCTACTGACTTAATCATGATTTTGCGCGAATGCGGCTCAAGGCTTCTTGTGTAATACCGAGAAAAGAGGCGATTTGTCCAAGGCTAATTTCCTGCGTCAAATCAGGATATTTTGTGAGTAATTCTTCATAGCGTTGCTTGGCAGGTTTAAATTGAAAATCCACGGTGCGCTGCATTTGTTGCAACAAATAATATTGTGTGGTGAGTCGTCCGTAGCGTTCCCAAGTTTTGGAGCCATCGTACAATGCTTGCAAATCATCATACGTCATGGCAAAAACCTCCACTTCCGTGAGGGCTTGAATAGAGGTGTAAGCAGGTTGGCGCGAAAAAAAACTGATGATTTCCGCTAATAAATCGCCTGAAAAAGAAAACCAAATCGTGCCTTCCTCGTCTGGCAGATGTGCAACGTGCCGCACGATACCTTTGGAAATGAAGTAGACATAATTACTTATTTTTTCTGTTGTGTGTAGGTAATGATTTTTTTGATATGATTGAAATTGAATTTTAGCTATAAAATCCGACCATTCTTGCGCCGTCGGCGTGACGAATTGCAAAACGTGTGCTTGTAAAAAGTCAAGGTTCATAGCGTTTCTTTTTATGGGTGATTTACACGATACGCAATAAAAACGAACGTCTTTTTTTTAAAATTGGTTATCAGGTTGAACGCATAAAAATACGCACAAGCGCTACTTAATAGAACACAGATTTGCATCCCGCCACCACGCTGTCGCAAGTTTGCAACTTGCGATGTTGAAGTAGAGAAAGTCTGAGACTCCATTTATAATCCCCTTGCTGTTGCGAGTTTGTACTTTGCATTGAACTCGGTACGAAAAACCATTGTTGCTATACCAAAAGATATTTTATGAAGACACTGGCAATCACGATATCTGAAATGGAGTATAATAAATTTGGCATTCCAGCCGAAAAGATGAGTTTTAGTGATTTTTTAGAATTAGTGAGTAGAGAAGTGATGCGGCAAAATCTTTATAAATGTGTCGAATTAGCTAATAAATATGGGCTTTCTGATATGACGATGGAGGAGATTACCAACGAAGTAAAAGCAGTAAGAGCTGATGCAAAAAGTCGTCATTGATACCAACGTATTCGTTTCTTCTATTATACAAAAAAGTTATCCATTTTTAATTGTGGACGCGCTTTTTATTGCCGATAAAATCACTTTGTGCGTCTCTGATGAAGTAATGGCTGAATATTACGACGTTTTATCTCGACCTAAGTTTTCAAAATTCAAAGATTTTTTTGCAAGAGCGGAGCAACTATTGGCAGATATTGAAATGAAGTCCACTCGATTTACGCCGCAAATTAAACTCGAAATCATTTCGGATAAGGACGATAATAAAATTTTAGAATTAGCGGATGAGAGCGAAGCCGATTTTGTCATCACTGGAAACACAACCGATTTTACTTTCCAAAAGTACAAAGACACAAAAATCGTCATACCAAGTATCTACTGGGAACAGTATAAGCCCGAATAGCCCTCTCGCAAGTTTGCAACTTGCGATGTTGAAGTAGAGAAAGTATAAGGCTTCCTTTATAATCTCATCCCAAGTTGCAAACTTCGGATAGCTCACGGTAGAGTGACCTGAACACAAAAACACACGAACACAACCAAAATGGCTGGATTATATCTTCACATCCCCTTTTGCAAGCAGGCGTGTCACTATTGCAATTTTCATTTTTCTACGTCGCTGAAGCAGCAACCGGAGATGGTGGCCGCTATTTTACAAGAATTGGAAGGACGAAAGGCTTACTTAGAAAATCAACCGCTTACCTCCATTTATTTTGGCGGCGGCACGCCTTCTTTGCTGAATGAAGTAGAATTGAATAGCATTTTTGAAAAAATTTATAGCCTGTTTGAAGTTGCATCGAATGCGGAAATTACCTTGGAAGCCAATCCCGATGATTTGACAATGGATAAATTGCAGACGTTGCGCCAAACGCCCGTGAATCGCTTAAGCATTGGTATTCAATCGTTTGCAGAAGTAGATTTACGGTTTATGAATCGCGCACACAGTGCGACGGAAGCGAAAATTTGTATTGAAAATGCGTTAAATGCAGGTTTTGAAAATTTGACGGTGGATTTAATTTATGGTTCACCCACCACGAGCGACGCACAATGGGTGGAAAATATTCAAACGGTTATAAATTATAATATTCCACATATTTCTTGTTATGCTTTAACGGTAGAACCGAAAACCGCGCTCGACCATTTTGTAAAAATTGGCAAAGCCCCCGCGGTGGATGAGGAGCAAGCAGCACGACAGTTTGAAATGTTGATGGAAATACTGGGCAAAAAAGGCTACGAACACTACGAAATTTCCAACTTTGCAAAGCCGGATAAGTACGCACGGCACAATTCGAGTTATTGGAGCGGCGCGCATTATTTGGGGATTGGACCTTCGGCTCATTCGTTCAACGGCGTAAGTCGGCAGTGGAATGTGGCGAATAACACTTCGTATATAAAAAATATGCCGCACCTTCAAGGTGTGGCGTATTTAGATGACGTATTCAAAAATGTTCCACGCCTTGAAGGTGCGGCACATCTCCCGCTTTTTGAAAAGGAAATCCTCACGCCCGCGCAACGCTACAACGAGTATGTAATGACTTCCTTACGCACGATGTGGGGCACACAATTAGCTCAGATTCAAAACTTTGGAGTAAATTTTGAAAAGCACTTTTTACAAATTGTAGAAATATTTCTAAAAAAGAATTGGGTTGTTCGGAAAAATGACACGTTCACTTTGAGTGATGAAGGCAAGTTATTGGCGGATTTTATTGCAGCAGAACTGTTTTATGAGAAGTCAGACGACTTTGGAGTCGTCTGACTTGTTTACGAGTATTATCTCCTATTCCGACTAAAATCCCGGCTCCGCTCTCTGTCCATTGGGCGCGGTGCGTTTGGACGGCGATTGGAGTTGGCAGGAGCAGCGGCTGCCACATGGCTAAACGGATGTTCATCTATAATAGACAACTGCTTTTTCGTCAGTCGCTCGATATTATGTAGATACTTGCGCTCTGACCGGTCGCAAAACGAGATTGCAATACCCGTGGAACCAGCCCGACCCGTGCGTCCGATGCGGTGCACGTAGGTTTCTGGTTGTTCTGGAATTTCGTAATTGAAGATATGTGTAATATCGTCAATATCAATGCCGCGAGCCGCAATATCAGAAGCGACTAAAATGTGAATACGACCTCGTTTGAAATTATCCAACACACGCTGGCGTTCGTTCTGAGTCTTATTTCCATGAATGGCTCCGGTAGAAATGGACGCTTGTTCCAGCATCTTAGTCAGCTTATCCGCGCCGTATTTGGTACGCGTGAATACGATGCCTTTTTTGATGCCGTGCTTGCGAATCAAGTGTTGCAACAGGTCAATCTTACCCGGTCTTTCCACCATGTAAAACATTTCTTCGATGGAAGCAAGCGCGTCCTTTGCAGGTGCAATCCTGATTTGCTGTGGCTTGTATAAAAATTGGTCCGCAATTGCTTGTACTTCTGGCGACATGGTAGCGGAGAAAAGCACCGTTTGGCGCTCTTTCGGCAGCATCGTGACAATGCGCTTCATATCATGAATGAAACCCATATCCAACATCCGGTCGGCTTCGTCAAGTACGAAAATTTCTACTTTCCGTAAATCCACAAAACCTTGATTGGCAAAATCGAGTAATCTACCCGGCGTTGCAATTAAAATATCCGCTCCGTGGCGAAGGCTGGACATCTGGCTGTGTGCTGGAACGCCGCCAAACAAAATCGCGCTTCGCAATCCTGAATGTCTACCGTATGTGTCCATGCTTTCCGCAATTTGGATAGCAAGCTCGCGGGTAGGCGAAAGCACCAAGGCGCGGATGATGCGCGGTCCCGGTTTCTCGGCTGGTGTTTCTAATAAATATTGGAGAATGGGTAAGGAAAAAGCGGCGGTTTTACCTGTACCGGTTTGGGCGCACGCCACTAAATCGTCGCCCTGCAATACGATGGGTATTGCCTGTTCTTGAATGGGTGTGGGATCAGTGTATCCTTCAGATGCTAACGCACGGAGGAGTGACTCATCGAGACCCAAGTCTTTGAATGTCATGTAATTATTTTAGATTGAAACGAATGGCTACGCGATAAAAACTGCAGGTGATATTGCCACAAAAACGCTTTCCGTAGGAATGGGAGTATCTTGGGGAAAACACGAAACCTCACTTAATTGGAGCACTCTGGTGCTTCTTGAATTTGTGGTGTACAAACTGTTGCGTAACTGTTAAACTTGCATTCCCAGTCTTGATGATGAAAGAATGCTCGTTTCACAATCCGATTGAGAATAAAAACCTAATAACGGTAAAGGTACACGAATAGTTTCAATGTGTGAAAAATAATAAGCACTTTTTAATTTACTATCTATTGTTTTTGCTCTACTGGTCCGCCATTATAAGCATCATAAAATCCACGCTTCGCCTCGTCCCAATGCAATGCAATTTCTAAAATCAGAAATATTGCAATTCCTATAAAAAGCCATTTTTTCCAGTTTAGTTTTTGTTTTCCATTGCTATTGAATTATTATAATTGTAAATAAAAAAATATTGATAAATCCGGCTATTTATAGTATTTAGCGCAAGGTTTTTCAAATTATTGTCCCAAGCAAATAGTTAGTAAGCTTGTAGAGGACAGTTCCAATAACAAACCATATTATAGTGATAATGAGCTTTTTCCAGTTTCTTTTCATCGCAGATTTGTTTTTTCTGCAAGTTAAAATTTTTCAATTAATCTTGCAAATGAAAGAAGAAAAGTACCATTTGATTCTATCCTTTCCACGAATTTGTTGTATCTTACAAGGCTAAAATCAACTAAAATGTTTGAACAGATAGACATTGCCAATGTGCTATTCTTGGACATCGAAACGGTGTCCAATAAGATGGATTATGAGGAGTTGGATGATGAGATGCGCGAATTGTGGTTTTTAAAAAGTCGCTCGGTGGCGCGGAAAACAGCCGAAGAATTGACAGAAGATGAAGTAGGCTCGTTGTACTATGAGCGGGCAGGTATCTTCGCAGAATTTGGAAAAATCGTGTGCATTTCCGTAGGAATCGTGCATCGGAGCAAAGATGATAATCGGCTGCGGCTGCGACTCAAGTCCTTTGCCAGTGAGGATGAGTACGAATTATTGCAGGAGTTTTGCAAGTTGGTCAACCAGTATTACTACGATTTGTCGAAGCATTTTATGTGCGGGCACAACATCAAGGAATTTGACATCCCGTACATTTGTCGGCGCATGATTGTACACCAGATGCCCTTCCCTGATTTGCTCAACATAGCCGGTCGGAAACCGTGGGAAACCAAACACCTGTTGGATACGATGGAAATGTGGCGCTTTGGCGATATTAAAAACTTCACTTCCATGCGCTTACTCGCCGCTGTGCTGGGTTTTCCCTCTCCCAAAGACGATATGGACGGCAGCAAAGTCGGTGCCGTTTTTTGGGAAGAAGGCGATTTGGAACGCATCTCACACTATTGTGAAAAAGACGTATTAGCCACCGTGCAACTTTTCTTGCGCTTCAAGCGAATGCCGATTCTGGTAGAGGAGCAGGTGCAACATATTAAGTAAGATGTGATTTGTTATTGGTTATTTGGACGCTCTTTACAAATAACCAATAACAATTACCTTTTCCCAATTCTTACATTCCGCCCACCACTCGGTCTGCCCTCAATATGCTGGCGATTCACAGCCGTGACGACATACGTATAATTGGCATTCCGCTCAATGGTAAAATCCATGTGCTGAAAGCGTTTATTTACTTTATGAAATTCACTGATGTGAATGATATTTTGTGGGTCTTCAAAATCGCCGATTCTACTGCCATAAAAGCGATACACCACATAATACGCTGGTTGAAGTTTGCGGTCTGCTTTATTCGGAGTCCAGCGTAGGCGCACGCGATTTTCTTTTAACTGCAATTTTGGTTTTAATAACGTAGGCGTTGCAAAAGGCTTCAACGTCGCGTCCGGCGGAATGGGCAACATGGACATCGCTTTATAATACACTTGTAAAGAATCCCGCAAGCCGAGCCGATTTTCCAACACGGGTTTAGAACTAAAATACGCGCTGCCCTGCACGATGGCATTGCGACGACCCAGCATGATTTGTTTCGGGATTTCATTCGGGTCACTCCAAGCAATTTCTGGATTATTTTCTACCTTATAAGCCGCGTGACCGATGTACAAGTTGCGCTCGTAATTGCGCGTGCCCCACCACCCTACGAGCTTGGCATGGTCAGCCGGTGCAAATCCAATATTCCAATACAATTGTGGAATCACATAATCCAACCAACCTGCTTTGAGCCACTTCACTACATCTGCATACAAATCATCATACGTTGTCGCGCCTGCTCGCGTATCCGAACCCAGTGGGTCTACTTCTTTATTGCGCCAAACGCCAAACGGACTCACGCCAAACTGTACATGCGGCTTGATTTTTTTAATCGAAGTCGTTACATTTTCAATCAGAGAGTCAATATTGCTGCGCCGCCAGTCCTCTATACTTGTAAAATTAGTACCATATTGTGTAAACTGCGCACTATCTGGAAAGACTTCATTCGCAATTTTATAAGGATAAAAATAATCATCAAAATGCACCGCATCAATATCATATCTGCTTACCACTTCACTCACAACGGCGGTGAGATGCTGCCGTACCTGCGGAATGCCCGGATTCAAATAGAATTTAGGACCATAGCGCACGACCCAATCGCGGTGCTGCCGGAACACATGATTGGCTGCTAAATTAATCGTGTCAAAATCCATGGTAGCTCGATACGGATTGAACCAAGCATGAAATTCCATGCCGGCACGATGCGTTTCTTCTATCACAAATTGCAGTGGGTCAAACACTTCTTGCGGCGAAGCGGTCGCTTGTCTGCCGATTAAATATTTAGACCAAGGCGCAAGCTGCGTAGGATAAAGCGCATCGGCAGCTGGGCGCACTTGAAAAATTACTGCATTCAAACCAGTCTCTTTATAACGGTCTAACAAATTTTTCCACTGTTCTTTCAGCGCAATAATATCCGTTGTAGGCTGGCGCGGATAGTCAATATTGGCGACGGTAGCGACCCACACGCCTCGAAATTCGCGCTTAGGCACGTTGGGCTGCGCCACGGAGGAATGAAAGAAGGAAAAAAGGAATAAGGAAGGAATAAGGAGTGTTTGAAATAGCTTCATGTGTTCGTATTTATCACAAATATAGAAGGGTTTGGCGTTTAACGTTTGAAGTTCAGGGTTTAAAGTTGGAAGTTTTTTTTGATAACTAATTTTGAGTTTTGAATTTCCAACCTCAAACTTCCAAACACCAAACTTTACATTTTAAACTTGACACTCCTCCAGCAACCAATATTTATTCAGTACGTTTTGTGTGGTATCAATTTTTTGGCGCAGCAGTTCCAATTTTTCTTCCAATGCTTTTCGAGAAAAGGTTGTAGAATGGTGCTTGAGTAAAACTAAACTTTTGGCAAACCGCAGAAAGTTAGTGTAGCCTTTTTTCTCAACGGTCGTCAATTTTCGATTGCGAATGACATATATCCGAAACGTTTCAATCAAAGAAAGCAGCGCTTCCGTATCCCGTAGGGCATAATAAGTGCGCAGAATGAGCGTATTGGTATTCAAATGGTGCGTCACGTCAGTGAATTGTACTTGCATGAGTGCCGTGAGCGCCTCGTTGTACATTTTTTTGTTATAATAAAGGTTAGCGAGATTAAAATTATAAGCATTATCGCGGCGATGACTGGGCAAGTTTTCCCGATATTTTTGAATAAATTCCTCCGTCCAGTTAAATTCTTTCAAACTACAGCCCAGCATGGCTACATTTTTATAATTGTATTCTGAAATAATCGTGCCGTTAGTCAGCAAAAGCCCAGTGGTCAAGCCTTGTTGATATAATAAAAAAAGCTCGCGCCGATATTGGACCTGTCCTAAGTTACTTTGTCGAATGCAATAATTAGTGGCAAAACTATACAAATCGCGCCGTTCGTCGGGGCTAAAATGGTCTATTTCATTCGCCAGCATTTCTTTCATCGCATCATAATATGCAGGATTTTTCTCATCCGTAAGGCTCATAAAAATAGTGTAATACAGCACAATAGACGGGTCGTGGCTATATCGGTCAAAGTTATTTTGCAAATATTGCAACGCCTCATCAAAAAATCCAAAATCAAATTTTGTATTGACCACCATCATATTCGCCGTAAGGTGGCAGCTATTGCGCAGTTTTTCGATTAGATAATAAAGGTCTAAATGATTCATCATCTTTTGAAAAGTCTCCGGCTTAGAACGGTCTACATATTCAGCACCATAATAAGCGAGCAGCGCGTGGAGGCGATAATTGACATGATGAAAATTATTATCTCGATAAGCCTGTTGCTCAATGGTTTTCTCCAATATTTTAGCTCGATTGGTCAGCAAATCGAAGGTATTATTTTCATAAGCGGCTTCTAAGGTGAAAAGTTGTTCGCGTAAGGGTTGCTTTTCGTAGAATTGTTGCGCCAAAAAACGATGGTATAATTTTTTGAGATACGACATCACATTGTGCAATTTCTGCTCATCGAAAGCCTCGCGTGGGAAGAGTTTTTTGAACAGCTTTTCTCGTTCCAATGCAGTATTGGAGCGGTCTACGTTCTCCAAAATCAGATCCAACAAGGCTCTGGTGGCATCGTGTTGGTTGAAGTACGGCGAAGCCACAAATTGATAAAATCGCTCTCGGTCTTTCGCCGATAATTCCTTAATGTGTTTAATTATTTTACTTTGTCCTTGCGATTCTTTTTTGTCCAGTTCAGAAATTTGCCCTTTTTTCACAATCTACTGTTTTGATTATCAATTTTTTACGCCCAAAAAGCGATGCCGCTTTGAGCGCAGTAAGTTAAAAAAATGTACTTACATGCACAAGTCTTTTGACCGACATTTGTATTATAAATCACAATGAAACACTTTTTAACACGACTCGCTAATAACAGATTATAGTTCCGAAGAAAAGTAAAGACGACCTTAAATTTTTTTTTGACGACGACGACCTAATTTTTTTTAACAACGACGACCTAATTTTTTTGACGACTTACTATCAACAAATTAGTCCCACACACACAAGCAAAAGGCTGCATTGCAAAGTACCATGAACAAAATTTTTGCAGCCTCATTTTTTTACTCCTACTTATTATAATCTCATGAATGGTTTTTTGAGAAAGGGTATCGCACGACGCATGCGGTACCCTTTTAGTTTTTAAGTGCACACCTACATTTTCTCCCTCGCTACCTTTTTTTACCACAGAGACCGCAAAGTTTTTTTCACCTCGCTTGAATTTTTTCGCGCTGCTCATTTTCTACCACAAAGTACACAAAGATTTTTTCACAAAGGACACTACCCCTTTTAGGCTATATCTTTATGAACTTGCGGCATATTTAAAGGAGAAGGGGCGTAATGGAATAATTGACCATTTATAATATAGTGATGAATGGTAAAAATTACCAATTGGCTCAGAAAACTCGATTGTATTTTGCTTTTTCTAGAAAAAATAGCTCCAAAAAATAATTTTTATCTGCTAAAAAAAGTTGAATTTTAGAATCGGCAATACAGAAAGTAGTTTCAATTTTTAACTTAAAAAATTGATTGTCAATAGCTTGCGCGAAGTTGATTTGGTTTTTTCAACCAGTTTATTTTGAAAATGTACTTATTTTAGGCGGTTTGGCGAGCGATATTTGTATCATCAAAGGGAAAGAAAAGAAATACACACAGATTAGAAAAGCAATAGAAGAAAACGAAAAATAACTACTAACAAATTATAATCCGAAATTGTCCTATTAACAAATTAGAATTTACGGCTTACTAACAACAAATTTATAGTCCCACGAATACACTGCGTTAGAACCCCAGTAAGAACAACGGGGGATAACAAAGGTTATCCTTTATTTTTGGTATGTAGATAGCCTCTCAAAGCTCATTTGTAACCGGTTAGTCAATCTGACCGGTTTTTTTATTTTGTCTCAAAACTCGCCTGCAATTTACGGGTAATCCAATGCCAAATGCAAGTTTTTAACGTTATTTTTTTCCATTATATCAAAATAATTCCGCTACAACGCTAAATTTCAACTTCCAACCTACTACTTTGCAGCTTTTTATACCTTTGCGAAATGAAAAAGCATTTGGTCGCACCTTCCGTTTTGGCGGCGGATTTTACACGCCTGCGCGAAGAACTTACCTTGGTGAACGAGAGTGAAGCCGATTGGTTTCATTTAGATGTAATGGATGGACGATTTGTCCCCAATCTTACATTTGGTATATTTATCATACAGGCTATCAAGCAGTTAGCGCAAAAACCGCTCGACGTTCACCTCATGATTGTAGAACCTGAAAAATACATCGAGCAATTTCGAGAAGCGGGTGCCGACGTGATTACGGTGCATTATGAAGCCTGTCCACATTTGCATCGCACTTTGCAACAAATAAAAGACACCGGTGCCAAAGCGGGCGTCGCGCTCAATCCGCATACGCCCGTAGAAATGCTGGAAGATGTGATAGAAGACGTTGATTTAGTGTGTATTATGTCGGTCAATCCCGGCTTTGGCGGTCAAAAATTCATCTATCGCAGTTTGAATAAAATACAACGCCTCAAAGAAATGATAACTATTCGCAATACGTCCACGCTCATTGAAGTGGACGGCGGCATTGGTTTACAAAATGCGGAAAGTATTCTCCAAGCTGGCGCAGATGTACTCGTGGCGGGAAATAGTGTGTTTAAAGCAGAAAATCCAAAGGAGGTGATTGCTAAAATGAAAGCGCTGAATGAGCGCTGGACGAAGTATGTATAAATGTATCGGCGAGCTTTAGTCGCCGACATACTACTGTGGCGACTAAAGCTCGCCGTTACAATTTACGCTTTTTTCCTGCAACACGTTTTTAAATCCATCGTTTCACAAAGTGGATTTCCATCATTCCGATATTCAATTTTAATATGAAAAAAATTCTTACTTCTATAATTGCTCTTTTCACCATTATTCTTTCTCATGCCCAAACCGACCGCACCGCCATCCTCACAGGTATCGTTCGCGATGCCGAGTCAGACGAGCCGGTCGAATTAGTTAATGTGTACATCAAAGATAAAAACGTTGGGACGGAAACAGCTACCAATGGTCGCTATCGTTTGGAAGTGCCTGTGAATGAATCGTTTACACTTATTTTTCGGCGAGTGGGTTATAAAGAAGTGACGACGCAGGTGGGGGCAATGCCGCCGCGCAGTAGCAAGCAGATTGATGTAAATATGCCGCCAGCGGAATCAAGTTTGGAAGTGGTGATTCGAGCCAGTAAGATTGAAGAATCAGGCATGATACGCGAGGATGTGGAGAATATGAAATTGCTCCCGACGACGACTGGGAATTTGGAAAGTATTTTGCCACACATTGCGCTGGGTACGAGCAGTGGTTCCGGCGGAGAATTGACTTCGCAATATAACGTGCGCGGAGGAAATTATGACGAAAATTTGGTATATGTCAATGACTTTGAAATATATCGTCCGCAGTTGATTCGTGCTGGGCAGCAAGAGGGTTTGACGTTTCCAAATATTGATTTGATACGCGATTTGTCGTTTTCTTCTGGCGGTTTTGAAGCAAAATATGGCGATAAATTGGCATCCGTTTTGGATATTAAATACAAGCGACCGGACACCCTTGCCGGCTCCATCAGTGGAAGTTTTTTGGGCGCTTCAGCGCACATTGAAGGAAGTACAAAAGTGGGAAAAGACAGTTATCGGCGGTTTCGCTATTTGGCGGGCGCTCGTTATAAAACCACTCAATATCTGCTTGGTACACTTGACACAAAAGGTGAATATGTACCGAATTTTACAGATTTACAAACGTATTTGACCTACGATATCAGCCGCGATTTACAAGTCGGTTTTCTCGGCAATTACAATCGAAGTGTTTATAAATTTCAACCAACGGAGCGCAACACGGCGTTTGGTTTGGTGAATTACGCATTACAACTTTTTAGTGTATTTGAAGGGCAAGAAATTGATGATTTCACAACGGCAATGGGCGGGTTATCATTTACGTATTTGCCTGACCGTTCGCGCAATCCGTATTTTTTGAAATTATTGGGTTCTGTTTTTAGAAGTGATGAGAATGAGCGATTTGACATTAATGGCGATTATAGTTTGCGGCAAATTGAGTCGGATTTGGGCAGTGATAATTTTGGGGAAGTGCTGGCAGAATTGGGCGTTGGGACGCAACAACAATATGTGCGAAATTTTTTGAATATTGACATTCGCAACATCGAACACAAGGGCGGTATTGAATTGCAAATGGACCACAAAGATACGGAAACGACGAGCAGTCATTTTTTTCAATGGAGTGCCAAATATCAAAATGAAGCCATCGCCGACCGCATCAATGAGTGGGAGCGGCTGGATTCGGCAGGCTATTCGCTTCCTTATGACACCACGCAATTGTTAGTTTTCAATGTTTTAAAAACGCGCAACAACCTGAATTCCAATCGGTTCAGTGCGTTTGTTCAAGATACTTACACTTGGCGCAAAGAAAGCAAAAGCGAAGTGCGTTTGTCGCTCGGTGTGCGGGCTTCGTATTGGGATTTGAATGAAGAATTGCTCATCGCGCCGCGTGCGCAACTGTTATATAAACCCTTAAAAAGTGAACGGGATATCTCTTACCGTTTGGCAGGCGGCTTGTATTACCAACCTCCGTTTTACCGCGAAATGCGTGGTTTTGATGGTAAAGTGAATACGGATTTGCAAGCACAAAAGTCGTTTCACGCCGTAGGTGGTATGACGTTCGATTTTTATCTGGGCAAACGGAATCCGAAGAAATTTAAGTTTATAACCGAAGCATATTATAAAAAATTGTGGGATATTGTATCGTATGAAATTGAAAACGTGCGGCTGCGTTACTCTGGTCAAAATGATACGGAAGGCTACGTGGCAGGCATTGATTTTAGAATAAATGGAGAATTTGTGCCGGGTGCAGAATCTTGGGTGAATCTCTCGTTTTTACGTGCGCGCGAGCAATTGTTGGGCGTAGACCACTTGCGCCGCGAAATTGGACAGGAAGCAGCAACGACGGTCAAAGACGTGCCGCGTCCGACCGACCGTTTTGTGACGCTGGCTATGTTTTTTCAAGATTATCTGCCAAAGAACGAAGATTTTAAAATGCACTTGAATCTTACATTTGGCACGGGTTTGCCGTATGGCGTACTTGGAAACAATCGTATTTATCGTAATACGTACCGTTTTGATGCGTATCACCGCGTGGACATTGGCTTCTCCATACTTTTGTGGGATAAAGCGAATTTGGATAAAAAGCCGCGTCATCCCTTGCGTTTTACAAAAAATAGCTGGGTAAGTTTAGAAGTTTTCAATCTTTTGCAAGTGCAAAATCAGGCGGGCAATACTTGGATTAAAACTATTTTTGCACAGCAATATGCGATTCCGAATTATTTGACCTCGAGAAGGATTAATCTGCGCGTGCGAATGGATTTTTGAAATTGAGTTGTAGCCAAATAAAAAAAATAGGACACTGATTATTATGATAGTTATGTTTTTTTATGATTTTTTAAGACTATTCTAATCGAATCATAAGCTATCCTATACCAGTATGCAGTCGCCTGTACGCAGTTGGCAGTTGATAATCAATTGATTTACATGATCTTAAAAAGATTTAAATACGTCGTTTTAATTTTATTTTAGTACTAATCATCTTAACTATCAGTGCTTTATATATCTATAAAATTTATTTAACCAAAAAACATGGCAAGACGCGCACCCGCTCCACCACCAGATTTGGATATTCCAAAAAGAAGAAATCCGCTCCAATTCTTTTTTATTGGCGTGGGCATTTTTATTTTAGTTTCTATTGGCTTGCAAACGTGTGGTGTCAACATCATGAACCGCTCGGATGAGGAACGATTGATTGATAAACCACATTCGGATGAACGCCGGGAACGGGAAGTGCCGAAGGATTTGGATGTGGAGGATTAGGATTGAAAGTCAGCAGTCTAACGCGCAGCGCTAAACAACGAAGGCTTCGTCACTTGGTCATAAATATCAAAAAAGCGCGGCATACTATCGCCGATAAAGCTGCTCACGGCATTGCTCAACACGACGATGCCAATTTTTTCTTTCCTGTCAAACGCAATTTCTGCGCGAAAACCATTTACAAAACCGCCGTGATACACCACATTCCGGTCGCCTACGTGCAGCACGCGCCAGCCGAGGGCGTACCACGCTTGACTCAATTGTCCGTTCCAGTCGCGCATTTCTCGAGTGCTTACGCCGATTTGTGGTTTGAACACTAAATCTAACTGTTCTTCGGTAGCCACATTTGGACGATTGCCCAGCAACACTTGCAGCCAATTTGCCATATCATATATACTGGCATTGACACCAGCAGCCGGAATTACTTCATAATAATTGCGACTAATATCAATCGGTGCGTAGCCTTTATTTTTGAAATACCAGTGCGGCGCGGCTATGTTATTTGCCTCGATTGCACCGTTAAAAGTAGCAGAAGCATCGCTCATTCCAGCCGGATTAAAAATACGTTCGTTCAGCAGGCGCGTATAACTTTTGCCCGTGGCGGCGTGCACCACATCTCCGATGAAACTATAAATCACATTTTGATAATCGTAAACTGTTCCGGGCGCGTGTATGGGGCGCACGTTTTTCAATTTCATAAAAATCTGCTCGTAATATAAGCCGCTATTCAATAGGTTAGAATAAGTATGGCGCGGCAAACCGGTGGTGTGACTCAATACGTGCCGAATAGTAATGCCTTGCGTCAATTCAGGCGTTTTAAGCGCCAGATAAGGCATATAACTCACTACTTTATCATCCAAATTTAAACAACCTTCTTGAATTAACTGCGCGGCGAGAATCGGTGCAAACCCTTTGGACAAAGAAGCTAATCGAAATATCGTATGAATATCTACACTGTCCAAAGAGCCGGCTCGCTTCACGCCGAAGCCCTTGAGCAGTATGATGGTACTGTCTTTTATAATGGCTACCGCCGCGCCGGGCACATTTTCTGCACCCATCGCCGCGCTCACGTAGGCTTCGTAGCGGTCTGCCACTTCTTGTAGCTTTGGACTTAATTTTTTTTCTGTCTGGTGTCGTTGGGGGAGTTTGAGCCAATTGCCATCTCTCCACGCCTTGTTGTTTGCCAACACGCAACAGAACACCACCAACACCGTAACAATCAGTAGTCGCTTTACCATTTTTACCGAGATCTTCATTTATGCACTCTTCTTTAAATGCCTGCCAAATCGAAAAGTCACACGTTGGCAAACGCAATGGCTAACTTTTTTATTTCCAATCCGTTCACAAGATACGTCAATATCTTGTTTTTCTTTATATCCAACCTTTATAGAAATTGTTAAGAATATCCTAAACCTTTTGCCACTTGGATAGACTAGTAGGTCGTACTTGTCAAATGGGCAATTTTTTAAATATCCGACTTTCCGAAAATCGAAACACCACAACTTGTTATTATGAAATCACTTTATCTGCTTTTACTTTTAGTTAGTGTATTTTTTACGCCAACCTTTGCGCAATATCCCGGCGGCGGTGGTGGCGGCACTCCTGCCATTACTGGAAAAGTAGTGGGCATATTGATAGATTCTACCACCAATAATCCCGTCGAATTTGCAACGATTGTGCTCTTTAGCCCGGAGCAAAATAAACAAATAGACGGAACAATTACGGATGTAAAAGGCGAATTTAAATTGCAAAATGTAAAATTAGGTACTTACGACCTTCAAATCTCGTTCATTGGTTATAAAAATAAAGTGATTAAAAACATAACACTTACTCCACAAAAGCCTGATTATGAACTCCCTAAAGTGTTGCTTGCTTCTCAAAGCACGACACTCGCGGAGGTAGAAATAACGGGACAAGCGGCAGTGGTCGAAAATAGAATTGACAAGCTGGTTTATAATGCTGAAAAAGACGTGACTTCCATCGGCGGCGACGCTTCGAATGTGTTGCAAAAAGTACCGCTCCTGTCCGTAGATGCGGAAGGAAATGTGTCGCTGCGTGGCTCCTCGAATGTGCAAATTCTCATCAATGGCAAGCCTTCCACCATGTTTTCCTCGAATGTAGCGGATGCGCTCAAATCCATTCCGGCAGACCAAATAAAAAGCGTGGAAGTCATCACCAGCCCGACAGCGAAGTACGATGGCGAAGGTTCCAGCGGTATTATCAACATCATTACAAAAAAGCAAAGTGCGCAGGGTTTTACGGGTTCGGTCAACGGTAGTGTGGGCAATCGCTCCAATCGCGGTAGTTTGAGTTTGAATCTGACAAGAGGGCGTTTTGGAGTAAATTTTAACGGCAGCGGTTGGTACAATCCGAATCGTCCCTCCTACAGTGAAGAATTTCGATTGAATAAATTGGACCAAAGTACGCTTACGCAGAATGGCAGCGGCGAAAGCGCATTTTACGGTCCACGCGCCAGTTTGGGCTTATTTTATGATTTAAATGCTTATAATAACATTAGTTCTTCGGTTAATTTTCGCGGTTTTGGTAGAAATCAAACCGAATTGACGGACGTTACTTTTTTGAATCCAGCGGATAGTATCGCGCAAATGTACAGTTTCACGAGTGCTTCTAAGTCGTTGCGAAGCGGTTTTGACTGGAATACCGATTACAAACGCACGTTTAAAAGGCCGGAACAAGAATTGGAAATTGGTTTTGAATTAGATACGGATTTAGAAAATTCGGAAAATGAATTTGACCAATTCGGCAATGCCAGTGCCCCTCGCGTGCGCAATTTTAATGACAATGATGGAAAAAACGCAGAGATAACCGCGCAAGTGGATTACACCCATCCATTCAGTCCTGCTGTGAAAATGGAAACTGGCGTGAAAGGCGTGTTGCGCTCGATTGACAGTGATTTTTCGTATCAGAATTTTGATTTTGACCGGAATAGTTTTGTGGAAGTACCCAGCCGTTCGGATATTTTTTATTACGACCAAAATGTGTACGCCGGTTATTTGTCTTTTAATATGAAATTGGGCAAAAATTATGGCATGATCGTCGGCGGGCGCTATGAACACACGGATATTGCCGGTGATTATAAAACGGATGCTACCAATTTTTCCAATTCGTATGGCAATTTCTTACCCAGTTTTATCGTCAGCCGCAGTTTTAAAAACTTTTCTACCCTGAAATTTTCGTATAACCAGCGCATTCGCCGTCCGGGTTTGTTTTATGTAAATCCGTACATTCAACAAGAGAATTCGCTGGAGCAACGCGTGGGCAATCCAGAAGTGCTACCAGAAAAGACCAATCAGTTGGATTTAAATTATAGTATGTTCGTCAAAGGCATCACCTTGAATGGCTCGGTTTTCTATCGCTACACGTCTGATATCATTGAAGAATTTTTGGAAATTACGAATGAACAGGTCTCGCTTACCTCTTTTCGCAACATTGGCGCGAACAAATCGCTGGGTGTCAGCCTTTACACTTCTATCAACATCAAGGAAAAATTCATGCTGCGCGGCGGCGGCAACGTCTCCTCGTATCAATCGGAAGGCACGGTGAATGGTATCGCTTTGAGTCGCACTTCGGTACAATGGAACGCCAACTTGAATGCGACGGTGACGCTGCCGAAGGGTTTTAGAATAGAAGCGTTTGGTTTTTACAATGCGCCACGCCAGTCATTACAAGGGTCGCGTGCTTCTTACTCGCAGGTGAGTTTTGGTTTGTTGAAAGAATTTAGTAAGAAGTTCAGTTTGGGTTTGAATATCTCGCAGCCTTTTGCAAGAGATTTGAAATTTGAAAATATATTGGAAACGCCTATTTTATACCAACGGAGTTTGAGTGCCACCGCGGCTCGCTCCATCGGCGTGTCGTTTAGTTATCGCTTTGGCAAGCTGGATTTTCGGCAGCGCAATGAGCGTGGGGAACGCAATGATGACTTGAAACAGGGCGACGACCAAGGACAGTAAGTAGGCAGTTGAAAGTAGGCAGTTGGCATTCGCTCGATGCGTTGACAACCAATAATTTATAATATTTTTATTTATAATTATACGGGGTTACTTACCCTGCAACAAAACCCTTTTATGTAGATAGTAAGCATCGGGAGACACTTTGATAACTGGTTCAATTCTGGAGACTTGAACCAGTTTCCCAAATCAAGAAAATCCATAAATTCTAGAATCAAGGTCTAATTTTGTTTTGCGAACTTGTCTTGAGCGGTATTCTATATCAGGAATGCCGCTTTTTTTTTCAATGTCTGTAATCTGACACACGATATCTGATATCTCCTTACTCCAATCTCCACCCTAATCGAACCCCATTCGGAACAAAATCCACTTTCAAACCTGCTTTCTGTTTCGTTTTATACAATTGTTTAATTTCTTGATTGTATAGCCGAACCGACTTTTTTTTGAACGCAGCAGAAAAAATGTGGAAGACAATCCCTGAACCAATCCCAATTCCACCTAATTGTAACAAATCATTTCCCAAGTCTGCGTCTTGCCGATGTACCAATAAACCGGTCAGCTCGAAAAGCCCACCCACACTGTATCCAACTATCGCTACTTGGTCTGTCAGCATTGCCAATTGAATTTGGTCGTGTGCCGCTGGATAATCTGTCATAAAAAAATCCATCACGGAAAGATTCAACTTTTTACCATCCAACCAATAGGTAGAGCTCGGAAAAGAAGGGACGCCAATAATGGTGTCGCGGGCGATGGTGTTGTACATATTTTGCCCTTGCAAAGCGATTCCGAGTTGCAAAATACAAAAAAAGGCGAGTAGTTTTCTCCACATATACTTGGCAATTGTAAGTGGGGTTTGGGTCAATGGCAGTCACCGAAATCCGGTTTATCAGATAGACGCATTAAAAATAAGAAAGGATTGGGAAACTTTGCGTGTTTCTCAATCCCACTTATTATTACATCTTATGATACCTAAAAAGTTTTGCGACTCGCAATTTTAAACACAGGACATTTCAACTACACTTCTATGCCCTTACGGCGCAATAGAACACGGATGCCCACTGATGCGACGGATGGTGGACGGATTTTACACGCAGCACGAGAAAAATCCCTCCACCATCCGTCGCACCCGCTCACCTTTGGTGAAAATCCGTGTTCTATTGCGTAACAAGGGTAAGAAGTGTTTTTTTCATTCTTTAATTTTTCATTATTCATTCCTCGCCGCTGCTGGTGCATTCGGCGCAGGACGCTCCATTGTACCATTACTTATAAGATGCCCAAAGAAAATCGCATTGGCAAATAACTTATTCGTACCGAACCAGAACGCGCGAAAGTTTGGATTATCTGCAAAATTAATCACCTTGCCACTGCCTACTCCACTGACGACTACGAAGGCAGAATTTTTAACTAACTCCAAACTTTTTTTATTGACATAGCCACTCATCAAAGGGTTTGCGGTGTGTACCAATGGGGTAGCATAAATATTTTTCGCTGGTTCAAAAAATAAATTCCCTTGTCGGAATACGGGCATCTTCGCCTGCTGGTATCCGAATAATAGCGGATGACTCAAATCTACCTGCACTTCAAAAATAGAACCCGGTAACTGATTGGAACCTGCATCTTCCTCGTATTGTGCGTACGTACGGCGTGCCGCTTTTTCGTCTTCTTTTTCGCGTTTGAATTCTACGGCACTCAGACCTTTTCCTTTGAGCCATTGCACGGCGCCTTGCATCGCAATGAGTGTACCGCCAGCAGTTATCCAATCTCTCAAATTATCTACACCACCTTGTGAAATGGCATTATAATTGCCATCCGCCATTACAATCACGTTGTAGCGATTCAACTCCATTCTTGGCAATGCCGCTGCTTCGCCTTTTGTAACTGGAATATTGTAACGTTGATCCAATAAGTGCCACGCCTCGCCAATGTCATTGGAATTCACGCCTTCGCCCACGACTAATAAAATTTTCGGCTGTTTTAATAATGCAAAATAACGACTTCCTAAGTCAATACCTTCTGGTGTAAAACTGGTGCCAACGGGTACAAATGATACGTTGTAAGCACTCGTCGCTTCTTGCACCAAACGATAAATTTCATCCGAGGTTTTTTCTTGGTTTTGAACGGCAATCATCACCGTTCCGGCACTATACGCTTGATTATTTAATGCAAATCGTTGTGTGCCTGCTTTGAGCCGCACGCCGTTTTGCAGCAGATGATTCGCAGCAGCCGGTGCATAATAATTGTCCCAAGGTAATAAATAAGCGTATTCACTACGTTGCACTTGAATGGTCGCGCCACGCACCGCCGCCATTGATTCTACTTGTTTCCCTTTCAAACCCGCATCATTCACACCTGCATAAGGCAGATTAAAAGCCATCGGCAACGTCCAGCTTGAAATATCGTAAAAAAGACTATCTGTAAAGGTGGTTTGCGTTTCAAAAATACCGCGAATCAAGCGATATTGTGTTTGGTCGGTTGGCACCACGTATGCTTTTCCTTGTTCAAAATTTTGTCCATTGCCGGAAGCATTTTTAGACAATTCGTACACTTCAATCTTGTGTTGCAATAAAATATCGAGGAAGTGATTCACGCGAGCCGGGTCTTTCGGATCGCCAAATACGTAGCTGCGAATACCTTTTCCACGCGCTTCGGTCAAAGCCGTTTGGTAAAATTGGCGTTGATAATCCAAAAAATCCTTGCGCATTTCTACCATCGCTTTGTGTGTGGAAAGGGCTGTAACGACTTGATTACGAATCGTAAACGGGAAAGATAACATTCCATTGGCACTCTCCTGCAAATGTCCGCGAGAGCTGGCTTGTTCAAACAAAATACCTATCGCGCCATTCGCATCAGGATACGTCGAGCCTTTGCCATAATAAAAATCATCATAACTTTCTTTGGTGAAATACATCGAGCCAATCTTATCCAATGCAGCCGCGTGAAACTCGCCCATTTTAGCTGTCAATTCCTGATTGCGCGGCGGCGTAATCGGGTTAGTACGCGAAGGCACGCCCGGCATGAAGAAAAAAGTCGCATCCGTGCCTTGTTCATGGTGGTCGGTGAGTGCATTTGGTTTCCAATTATGATAAGTTGCAATACGTCCTTTACTTTCAGGATGTTGTACGGGGAGCCAATCTCGATTCAAGTCAAACCAGTAATGATTCGTGCGTCCGCGGGGCCAGGCTTCCAAATATTCGCGGTCGTTGGCATCAGGAGTCAAATTGTTATTTTTATGTTCATTGACCCAACTTGCAAAGCGATTAAAACCGTCGGGATTATAGCACGGATCGAAAATAATCACCACGTCATTCAACAATTTTTCTACCTCCGCGCCTTTTCCAGCAGCGAGATAGTATGCCACCAACGGAGCAGCATTTCCACCGCTCGGCTCATTGCCATGTATGCTAAAACCCTGATACAGCACGGCTGGCATCCCGCTCACATCTACGCTCCCCGAACGAGCCGGGTCGGACAGCAGCAAATGTTGGGTGCGAATATTTTCGAGATTTTGATGATTTTGTGGAGACGTGATGTAGAGATTGACAAGCGGACGATGTTCGTACGAGCGACCATATTCTACCAGTTTAATCCGCTGCGGAGCCGCCGCTGCCAGTGCTTTCATGTATTGATATTGCAAATCGTGGCTCAAGTGCCACTCGCCGGGTTGGAAACCGAAGAATTGCTCCGGCGTAGGCACGTTTTTATCGTATTCAATAGCTGGTAGAAAGTAGGTAAGCGGCTTTTTTAAGGAGATTTTCTCTTGTGCAATTGCTTGAATTACAATCAAAAAGGAAAAAGTCAGGAATAGGAATAGATGTTTTTTCATACGAATGTATCTAATTTTGAAATGATGAAAGTAGCGGGTATAGGGATAAGGGTAGAGGGATACGCTTACGACGAGGGCATCCCTCTACCCTCTACTATTGTCCCTCTACT
>CAZJXN010000004.1:33076-41156 GCA_964549655.1 uncultured Saprospiraceae bacterium | reverse complement strand
AGGGATACGCTTACGACGAGGGCATCCCTCTACCCTCTACTATTGTCCCTCTACTCCATTGGTTTGACAAAATGAAAGTTGAACTTTTTCGATTGGGAAATGATTGTTATCTTTAGGAATATTTGAAAAATATGAGCAATAATATAACCGCCCAAATTTTAGAGATGCCCAATGCGCCGTTGGTGCTACAAGAAGTGCAAAAAGCGCTTGAAATAGAACGCACGCTTCGTCAACACTTTTACGATACTGTTACGGAAGACCAAAAAGTTGAATTTATTAACGGTGAAATTGTTATGCACTCGCCTGTGCGAAAGCGCCATAATACTGCAAGTTTTTATCTCAGTCAATTGATTAACACATTTGTTCTTAAAAATCAACTTGGCTACGTTGCCCACGAGAAAATTATGATTTCGCTAACTCGCAATGACTACGAACCCGATATCTGCTTTTTCAAACAAGCGCAAGCAAAGGATTTTGACGATGACCAAACCCGCTTTCCTACGCCGGATTTAGTGGTGGAAGTGTTATCTCCGAGCACAAAAGGAAATGACCGAGGCGTAAAATTCGATGATTATCAAGCACATGGTATTCCTGAATATTGGATTATAGATGCCAGAAAGCAAGAAGTGGAAAAGTATCTACTGGTAGATGGCGAGTATGAATTAGTAAATATATTTGATAAAAAGCAGCGCATCGAAAGCACGATTGTAATAGGTTTTGATATTCCGGTGAAGGCGATTTTTGACGAGACTGTTTTTTTGCAGACGCTCGCGCAGTTGATTATGTGACTTGCACAACCTGAAGGTTGTGGAGCCTCTTTTATAACACGTTTTTGTCCAACCTGAAGGTTAGGGGACGATTAGCGAAAAATAATTTTAAAACTTCAAGTTTGTTACTGCGCGTTTTTCTCCAACCTAAAGGTTGGGGGACGAGGTCAGCGTAAACGCTATTCTACGTATTGCTGCCGCACTACGAGCGCGTAATAATCATTATCCAACAATAAATACCCTTGGTCATAACAAAACCGATACGCGTTTCCTGCCTTCGTCACATATTCATTGGTAAAGTAGCTAAATTTAAAACCGCGCTCTAACAGCTTGTCTTTGTGTACTTTATTCTTGCCATCGGGATTGAGTTCTTCCAAAATACGGCGATTTTTCCGAAGGATGTTGTTGACGTTGCGCACGAAATTCGTGGCATCACTGTTGAGTTTATTATTGTAACTGCTGCGGCATTGGTCGGAGCAAAATTTCTTGTCCAAACGACCAACGATTTCGTCTCCACATTCTAAACATTTAAGCTTGCTTATTTTATTGTCCATCCTACTGATTGATTGCGTGGCTTGTTGCACGAATATACAACAATTTGTTTGTAATATTTTAAACGGAAGTCTATGTTTTTAGACGACTGATGCCATTAGAGGTAACTTTATTTAAAAATATTTTTATGAAATTTGGTTTTTATTTTTATCATCGTATATTTGCGATACAAATTTTAATCGAATAATGGCGATAAACAAAAAAGAGGAATTTGCGGCAGATATTTTGCAGCTTTCCGAGTTTGCCAAAGCACTCTCCCACCCTGCGCGGATTGCCATTTTGCAAACCTTGGCAGAAAAGCAGACGTGTATTTGTGGCGAAATTGTAGAAGTTTTGCCGCTCGCGCAAGCGACCGTTTCGCAGCATTTAAAGGAACTAAAAGCGGCGGGCTTAATAATAGGCGAAGTGGAAGGCAAAAAATCGTGCTATTGCATTAATTGGGAAGCGCTGGAACGGCTGGGTGGCAATCTACAGAACCTATTTAAAAATTTGTCTACTTATAAAGATTGTAAAAATTGTTAATTTTTCTCCCGCAGATTTCGCGGATTTCGCAGAAATAATAATCTGCGAAATCTGCGGGAAAGTAAAATCTAAATCATTATGAAATCAGAACAAGATTTGAAAGAACTCGTCCGCCAAAAATACTCCGAAATTGCCTTACAAGACAAAACGGACAATGCTGCCTCTTGCTGCGGCGCAACCGATTGTAGTACAGCGGTTTACAATATCATGTCCGACGATTATACCCAACTGAACGGCTACAATGCCGATGCGGATTTGAGTCTCGGCTGCGGCTTACCTACCCAGTTTGCCAAAATTAAACCCGGCGATACCGTGATTGACCTTGGTTCTGGTGCAGGGAATGATGCGTTCATTGCGCGACATGAAACGGGTGCGACCGGACGTGTAATTGGGATTGATTTTAGTGAAGCGATGATTGCGAAAGCAAGAAAAAATGTGGACAAATTAGGTTTTAACAATGTAGAATTTCGGTACGGCGATATTGAAAAGATGCCCGTTTCGGATGGCGTGGCAGATGTGATTGTGAGCAATTGCGTGTTGAATCTCGTGCCCAACAAAGCCAATGTTTTCAAAGAAATCCAGCGCGTACTCAAGCCCGGCGGGCATTTCAGCATTTCTGATATTGTGCTTGTGGGTGAGTTGCCGAGAGATTTGCGAGAAGCGGCAGAAATGTACGCGGGTTGTGTGTCTGGCGCGATTCAAAAAAACGAGTATTTGAATTTGATTCAACAAACGGGTTTTGAAAGCATGGAAGTTCAAAAGGAAAAAGAAATCATGATACCAGATGATATTTTATTGCAATATATAAATCAAGAAGAACTAAATACTTTCAAACAAAGCAAGACGGGTATTTACAGCGTCACGGTATTTGCAAGAAAAGCAGCTTGTTGTGACCCGGCAAGTGGCTGTTGTTAAATATTGTACAAATGAACCGATATTTAGCTGAATTGGTTGGCACATTCGCGCTGGTGTTTTGTGGCACTGGCGCAATTATTAGCAACGAAATCAGCGGCGGACAAGTCACACATCTGGGTATTGCTATGACGTTTGGATTGATTGTGATGGCGATGATTTACACCTTTGGGGATACGTCGGGAGCACATTTGAATCCGGCAGTGACCATCGGTTTTTGGGCGGCGAATCGCTTTCCTCGAAAACAAATTTTACCTTATTTTTTGGCACAGTTTATGGGTGCATTCGTAGCCAGTGGTCTATTAAAAATTATGTTTCCCAATATTTCCACACTTGGCGAGACCTTACCGACCGGTGGAATTTTACCTGCTTTTATTTTAGAATTTGTAATGACTTTTCTGCTGATGTTGGTCATCATTCATGTGGCGACGGGCAGCAAGGAAAAAGGCGTGATGGCGGGTATTGCCATTGGAGCAACGGTGCTGTTAGAAGCAACATTTGGCGGTCCGATTTCCGGGGCATCTATGAATCCAGTGAGGTCGCTCGCTCCGGCGTTGGTATCAGGCAATTTGCAGGATATTTGGATTTATTTGATAGCACCCGTTTTAGGAGCTTTGCTGGGTATTTTAGTTTATAATTTCACAAAACCTAATCTTAAAACATGAAAAAAATATTATTTGTCTGCATCGAAAATGCCAATCGCAGCCAAATGGCACAAGCGTTTGCTACCATGCATGGTGGTGAAAATGTACAAGCTTTCAGTGCCGGGTCGCGTCCGTCGGGTGTAGTGAATCCAAAAGCGATTGCAGCGATGCAAGAATTAGATTATGACCTGACCAAACACGATAGTAAATCATTGGATGAAGTGAAGGAATATACGCCATTTGATGCAGTGGTCACGATGGGTTGCGGCGATGCTTGCCCTTGGATGCCTGCGAAACAGTTTGTAGATTGGGAAATTCCAGACCCGAAACATTTAGAAAAAAAAGAATTTAATCAAGTACGCGATTTGATTGAACAGGAAGTAATACGGCTTTTGAAAAAATTATCTTAAAATCCTACGCTGCCTTTAACTGCGCCAACTTCGAGCGTGTAATTTTCTCCTCTGCATAATCGCGCGTCACCTCAAAATGGCGAATATCCCGCTGAGACGGCAATTCAAACATCGCATCCGTCATAATCGCTTCGCAGATGGAGCGCAACCCACGAGCACCGAGGTTAAATTCCAGTGCCTTTTCGGCAATATATTCAATCGCATCTTCTGAAAAAGTGAGTTCAATACCTTCGAGTTCAAACAATTTTTCGTACTGACGAACGAGCGAATTTTTGGGCTCTATCAAAATACGTTTGAGCGTCTCAAGGTCGAGCGGTTCGAGGTGCGCGAGCACTGGCAAGCGACCAATTAATTCAGGAATCAAGCCGAATTTTCGCACATCCTGATGGTTGATATATTGTAAGAGATTATCACGGTCGTATTTAACTTGTTCTGATTTAAAACCAATGACTTGTGTATTGACGCGGCGCGCCACGATTTTATCAATACCATCAAAAGCACCACCGCAGATAAACAAGATGTTTTCAGTATTCACTTTGACTAATTTTTGTTCCGGGTGTTTGCGTCCGCCCTGTGGTGGCACATTTACATCCGTTCCTTCGAGCATTTTCAGAAGTGCTTGTTGTACGCCCTCGCCCGACACATCCCGCGTGATGGACGGATTATCTCCCTTTCGGGCAATTTTATCAATTTCGTCAATATAAACAATCCCACGTTCGGCGGCAGCCACGTCATAATTGCATACTTGAAGCAGTCGGCTCAAAATACTTTCCACATCTTCTCCCACATAACCGGCTTCTGTAAAAACGGTCGCATCTACAATCGCAAATGGCACATTCAACAATTTAGCAATGGTTTTGGCAAGCAAGGTTTTACCTGTACCCGTCTGACCGACAAACAAAATATTCGATTTTTCGATTTCAACATCGCTGTGCTTGGGCTGGCGGAGGCGTTTGTAGTGATTATAAACTGCTACGGATAATACTTTCTTGGCATCATTTTGTCCAATGACGTACTGGTCGAGGTGTTCTTTTATCTCCCGCGGCGTTACTTCATCCGGCAACGCAAAATTGGTGCGACCGCCTTTGGTGTCTGCGCGTTTGCGACCATACAACTCCTCTTCTATAATTTCACCAGCTTGTTCTACACAGGCTTCACAAATATGCCCTTCAATACCGGCAATAAGTATAAGTGCTTCGGATTTATCCTTTCCGCAAAAAGAACAACGAAAATTCTGTTTGGTGGTACGTCGCATTACTATCCGCTTTATTTGAGATGCCAGACTCTTAGATGCCAGACTCCCCTTCTGTTAGTTTTAATTAGATACCAGACACCAGATGTCGGATGTCAGACTCTCTTCTTTGAATTTTAAATTAGAAAAGAGAAATATCAGCATAAAGAAGTCAGCATTTTGATTAAAATTAGGATTCATTTGTCTGACTTCCTTGCGCTGACATCTGTCTTCTCTTAACACAAACGCAAAGAGCGGAAAGCTGGTTGAGCCTTCCGCTCTTTCACGTCACAATTTAAGCATCTTTTTTCATTGGATTGTGCGCCAATACCTCGTCAATCAAGCCATATTCTTTCGCTTCTGTAGAAGTCATCCAGTTATCGCGGTCCGAATCTTTGTCAATGGTTTCGTATGACTGCCCCGTGTGGCGACTCAAAATATCGTACAATTCTTTCTGCTGTGCTTTGGCAAGGCGGAAATAAATTTCCATTTCGGTGAGCTGTCCTTGCATTCCACCAAGCGGTTGGTGAATCATTACGCGGCTGTGCTGAAGTGCGGTGCGCTTGCCTTTCGTACCTGCTGCGAGAATCACCGCGCCAAAAGAAGCTGCCATACCTGTGCAAATCGTGCCGACATCTGGTGTCACAAATTGCATGGTATCATAGATGCCAAGACCAGAAAACACAGAGCCACCTGGGCTATTGATGTAAATCTGAATGTCGCGCTTGGGGTCAGTTGATTGCAAAAAAAGCAACTGTGCCTGTACCACATTCGCTACATAGTCATTGATAGCCACGCCAAGGAAAATGATACGGTCCATCATCAAGCGGGAAAATACGTCCAAACCAACCACGTTCATCTGCCGCTCTTCTATCACGTTGGGGGTGAATGCTTGGATGTTGGGGATGTTCGCCACGCTTTGTTCGGCGTACTTTTCGAGGTGCATACTACTCATGCCCATGTGCTTGGTAGCATACTGTTTGAATTCATCTTTGTGAAACATACATTACGTATTTTTGTGAATTGTTAGCGGTTGAGGAGACGACGCGTCTCGTTTACACCACATAGATAACAATTCGTTCTTATTACGGTTGCATCCCTTGCACGTCTTGTCTGCTTTCAGCAAAAAGCGGAATTTTTAGCGTGTTTCGGGAACTATTTTTTTGAGTATATTATTAAAAATTTCAATACAATTGCTTTAAGCACTCACCGCATTTTTTTAACCGCAGAGACCGCAAAGTTTTTTCGCAGAGGGCGCAGCGTCTATATCATACTCATCATATCAATCAAAAAAATCACAGTTCAGACACTTGCTCTTGCTCCTCCACACCGTCCATCTCAATTACCTCTGGCTGTGCAGCTTGGGCAGCGGCACGTGCTTCTTCCAATACTTTTGTAAATTCTTCGCGGGAGATGGGTTTCGGATGGATCGTTACTTCACTGGCGATAGCACCATGTAGCCGGTCAATGAGCAAATCCTCATACATTTCGTTGAATTGCTTTTCGTCGTCGAGGAGGCGTTGGGCGGTAGAATTGATGAGTTCTTCATTGCCATAGTTGCCAAAATACTGGCGCACTTTGTTTTTAAAACCTTCTACAACTTCTTCTTCGCTGATTTGAATGTCGAATTGGCGAGCCAGTTTATTGCGGATGAGCGTCCATTGTAGGTTTTTGGCGAAAGCTGGAAAGTCGCGCTCAATCAGCGTCGGATCTACTTTTTCATTCGATACTTTGAGCCAGCGTTTCAGAAATTCTTCTGGTAACTCTTGTGTATTTTGTTCCATCAATCGGTCTTGAAAATCGCGGAACAACAGCGCATCTGCCTGTTTATCATAGAATTGTGACGCATCTTTGCGAAGGGCTTCTCGTGCTTCTTCCTCGCTGCTCACCACGTCCGGACCAAAAGCTCTATCAAAAAATTCTTGATTGAGTTCCGCTATTTCTTGGCGCGTGGCTTCTTGAATGGTGAGTTCAAATTCTTGCCCGACTTGCGTATCGTTGTCTTCGTGTTCTAAATTCAACAAATAATGGCGAATGTAATGCTCGTCCGGCTCGTTGAACCACTCATAAATATTTGCAGAAAGCGTATCGCCTATTTTTTTAGTAAATAATTCGTCTTTAAATGCCTGATTATCAATCTCATCTATCATCAAACCAAACTCGCTGGTAAAATCGCTATCCACTGCTTTGGCTGCAAATTTTACAAAATCACCTGCTTGAATGTTCTCTTCTACCTCTTTGCGTTCGCCGAGTCGTTTGCGATAATTGTTCAATTCCTCGTCCAGCATTTCGTCGCTCATTTCTACTTGATAGCGTTCAAATATGGTGTCCTGAGTTAACCCTTGGATTTCAAACTGCGGGGAAAGTCCCACATCAAATTTGAAAATGAAATCGTTGAGGTCTTTTGTATCAAAATCAATGTACGGCTGATCTTTGGAAGGCAGTGGCTGTCCCAATATTTCCAACTTTTCATCGGAAATGTACCCGAATAATTCTTTGCTCAGGCGCTCGTTGACCACATCAGCGAGTAAACTTTTGCCATACATTTTGCGCAATACACTGGTGGGCATTTTTCCTTTGCGGAATCCTTTTAGCGCAGCCGTTTTGCGCACTTTTTGCAATTCTTGGTCAAATTGTTGCTCATAGTCCGATTTTTCCAGCGTGACGGTCACTACAGCATTTAGATTGTCAATCGCTTCTCTGACAACTTTGGACATATTCTTCTTTTTTTATTGGAATGTTGGAATATCTGAAATATTGGAACTTTGGATAGATAGAATATTGGAAATGTATGTATAGCATCAAAGTTCAGTATTCCATTTTCCCAATCTTCCATTTTTTATGTTAGGACAATACAGGATTCGAGGAGAAAAAGTTTGCAATCAACCGTTTAAAGTGAAATGTGAATGGTGATTTGTGATTCGGGATGCGTTTCACAAATCACCATTCACAAATCACTATTCACAAATCACCATTCACAAATCACTATTCACAAATCACTATTCACAAATCACTATTCACAAATCACTATTCACAAATCAC
>CAZJXN010000004.1:29206-32976 GCA_964549655.1 uncultured Saprospiraceae bacterium | reverse complement strand
ATTCACAAATCACTATTCACAAATCACTATTCACAAATCACTATTCACAAATCACTATTCACTATTCACAAATCACATCTTACGTTTTTCGTGCGGGTAGAGGGACTCGAACCCCCATGCCTTGCGGCACCAGATCCTAAGTCTGGCACGTCTACCAATTTCGCCATACCCGCGTATGTACATTTCGAGGTTTGAAGTTTCGGATTGCTCACTGGATGTAGACTCAAGTCGCAATTTTAAATCGTTGATTCGTAAAGCGCAACAAAAAACTTCAAACCTTCAAACTTTTGCCCTTTTTAAAAAAGTGGTGCAAAGATACTATCTTTTTGAAAAGAAACAACCACTTGAAAGTAGAATTTGTTGAATAATTAGTGCGTCTTGTATAGATTTTTGCAGAATGCGCCGGAATGTTTTTTAAGACAAAGCGACAATTATTTTTTACTTAGATTTGTAATTCAGCTATTTTTTTAGCATATTAGAGCATTACACGCGGAACTTATTAACAGCCTTATCGTAAAACTACTAAAGCCACGTATCCCATGAACTTCAAAAAGCAGGATTATTATGACTATGTTATCAGAGGCACCGATTTTACAGCAGGAGCTGGAGGAAAAACGACTCATCAAGAATGCGTATCGTAAGCTGCTGCGCTCCGTACAAAGTGAATTGAAAAATGAAGACCGCAAGCTCATCCGCATGGCGTATGAACTGGCGGTAGAGGCACACCAATTGCAACGCCGCAAATCAGGCGAACCTTACATTCTACATCCTATCGCCGTAGCCACAATTTGTGCCGAAGAGATTGGGCTGGGGCCTACCGCTATTGCTGCCGCTCTGCTGCACGATGTAGTAGAAGATACGACCGTAACGTTGGACGAAATTAAGGTACAATTTGGTGAAAAGGTGACGAAGATTGTGGATGGTTTGACCAAATTGGACAGTGCTTATAATGCCGAAAGTCCGCAGGCAGAAAATTTTAGAAAAGTGTTGAGTACGCTGGTAGACGACGTGCGCGTGGTGCTTATCAAAATGGCAGACCGCCTGCACAATATGCGCACCATTGGCTCCATGCCGCGCCATAAACAGTTGAAAATAGCAGCGGAAACCAGTTACATCTATGCGCCGCTGGCACATCGCTTAGGGTTGTACAATTTTAAAACGGAGTTTCTGGATTTGTGTATGAAAATCACAGAGCCGGAAGCCTATCAGCAAATAGCCAAAAATCTGCAAGCTACCAAGCGGGCGCGGGGTCGTTATATCAATGAATTTATCGCCCCGTTGGAGGAGCGGATTGACTTGTTTGGAATTCCGTATCGAATTGTCGGAAGACCCAAGTCTATTTTTTCTATTTGGAATAAAATTAAAAGTAAGAAGGTTCCTTTCGAGGAAATATATGACCTTTTCGCGGTGCGTATTATTTTGGATGTACCATTGGACAAAGAAAAACTCTATTGCTGGCAAGCGTATTCTATCGTAACGGATGTGCACCGGCCACTGCCAGAGCGATTAAAAGATTGGATAACTGTGCCAAAATCAAATGGTTATGAATCATTGCACACCACAGTGATTGGACCAGAAGGGAAATATGTAGAAGTGCAAATACGCAGTGCGCGCATGGACGACATCGCCGAACGCGGTTTTGCAGCACATTGGAAATATAAAGGCATCCGAGACAACAACGATGTGTACGAACGCTGGCTCGACAGTGTGCGCGAAACGCTGGAAGACCCCACGAAAGACGCGGTGGAATTCCTATGGGATTTTAAAAGCAACAGCCTTTTCAATGAGGGAGTGTACGTTTATACGCCAAAAGGAGAAATGAAAATGTTGCCGAAAGGCGCGACTGCGCTGGATTTTGCGTTCAGCATTCATACCGATTTGGGCTATCATTGTAAAGCGATACGGGTGAATAAAAAGCTGGTGCCGATGGGCTACAAAGTCAACAACGGCGACCAAGTGCAGGTAGTGACGGATAAAAATCAGAAGCCCAGCCAAGAATGGCTCAAGTGGGTATCTACGGGCAAAGCGCAGTCGAAGATACGCTCGGTGATGAAGGAAGAGATGCGCCAAAAGGGTGAAATCGGTAAGGAGGCATTGGAACGCAAGTTGAAAAACGCGAAAGTGGACTTTGCGGAGGGCGTTGAAATATTGCTAAAAGCTTATGATTATCCATCTTCTATTGAGTTGTTTTTTGAAATTGCAGAGGAAAAATTGACGATTCCTGAGATTTTTAAACGTTTTAAAGCTGATAATGGAAAACTGGTTGAGATAGAAACGGAGAAAGCAGCAAGTGTATCCGAAAAACCGCAGGAAGCCGAACACGTCACGGACCATAACAAGCCGAGTCGAAAAAAAAACACTGTAAAATCTAGCCTGCGCATCAACGGAGAATCGGCGGACCGCTATGAATATTCGTTGGCGAGCTGTTGCAATCCGGTGCAAGGAGATGATGTTTTTGCATATTTGACGCTGACTGCAGGCTTAAAAATACATCGCACGAATTGTACAAATGCTACAAACATCATGGCAAACTACGGTTACCGCGTGATGAAAGCCGAATGGGGAGATACTGGCGAAACGAATTTTGTCGCCACCCTTCTCATTTCTGGTATTGACGCGGGAAAGGGTATTATTCAGAATCTGGCAAATGAAGTTTCCAATATTTTGGGGTTAAATATTCGTTCCTTTGCCATCGAAGGGCATGAAGGGACGTATGAAGGCAAACTCAGCCTTTTTGTAGGTAATAAAGATCAATTGACCTTAGCAATTCGAACTTTGCAGAACTTGGAACACGTTTCAAACGTTAGTAGATTAGACGAAAAGTAGAGGGATATGGGTAGAGAGTAGATAGACTTTTACGCTTGTTTCTTGCGCTTGTAAGGTAGACTTGCAGATTTAATATTTATTACTTGTTATAAAATTTATAAGCAATACGCGTGATCAACCAGGAAAGAATAGCGGGAAAGTCCCTCTACTATCTACCCATATCCCTCTACTAAAACTAAAAATATGGCATTGCGGAGTCAGGATGAGATTATCAAGGAAGTGAAAAATATTTTTGCTTTGCATTTGGAGGCGAGTAGTTTTCGGAAAACGCCGGAACGCTTTGCGATTTTGGAAGAAATTTATCGGCGCACCGATCACTTTGATGCGGAAGCGCTCTACATTCACATGAAAAACCAGAATTACCGCGTGAGTCGTGCCACGGTGTACAATACGCTGGAATTGCTGGTGAGTTGCGATTTGGTAAAAAAGCATCAGTTTGGTAAAAATCTGGCGCAGTACGAAAAGTCGTATGGTTTTAAACAGCATGACCATTTAATCTGTGTAAATTGCGGTAAGGTGTTGGAATTCTGCGACCCACGTATTCAGCAAATTAAAAATATGATGGGCGAGTTGTTGCATTTTAAAATCACGCACCACTCCCTCAATTTATACGGACAGTGCGAAGGCGGTTGTTCTAGAACGTCCCAAGAGAAGGAAATTTTGGAGGAGACTGTAGCTGTAGATATTAGATTATAAACGTTAGACTGTAGACCGCTATCCACTAACGCTTATTTGTGTAATGCTTTTTCTAAAGTCTAAAATCTATTGTCTAAAGTCTAAACTTTTCCTACTTTTGTATCCGTTTGAAAAAAAAGCGGGCGGTCTTGCACCTGAACCGTTATTATTTTAGGGAATTACCAATATGAAAATTTTCGGATTGTAACGAATAAAAAGCCTGATGGACCGCGTGTCTATTGGGCTTTTATAATTTGGAAAGATGGAAT
>CAZJXN010000004.1:0-29106 GCA_964549655.1 uncultured Saprospiraceae bacterium | reverse complement strand
TTGGAAAGATGGAATGGTGGAATGGGTTGGAAAAAAGTTAAAAAATAAATAAAAATATTGGAAGATGACCATAGACGTAATACTCGGTTTACAATGGGGCGATGAAGGCAAGGGGAAAATCGTAGATTATTTGGCTACCAATTATGATATTGTAGCGCGTTTTCAGGGTGGACCTAATGCTGGTCATACCTTGAAATTTGATGGTAAAAAGTTTGTGTTGCACACGATTCCGTCAGGTATTTTCCGCGAGGAGTTGATAAATATCATTGGCAATGGTGTGGTGATTGACCCAATTACGCTGGCGAAAGAGATGCGCTTTTTGCAAGATGCAGGCGTGAGATATCAACATCGCTTACTCGTAGCGCGCAAAGCTCACTTGATTTTGCCGACGCATCGCTTGTTGGATTTGGCTTCTGAAAATGCGAAAGGAAAGGCTAAAATTGGTTCTACATTGAAAGGAATTGGTCCGACCTACATGGATAAAACGGGCCGCAATGGTTTGCGCGTGGGCGACTTGAGCAGCCCGACCTTTATGGAAAAATACGAAGCCCTGAAAGCCAAGCATTTAACACTGGCAACATTATACCCAGAAGTCGCTTTTGATTTGGGCAATGAAGAAGAAAAATGGTTTGAAAGTTTGGAAATGTTGCGGTCGCTGCCGCAGGTGGACGGCGAGTATTACATCAATGAGGCTTTGGAGCAGGGCAAGCGTATTTTGGCGGAAGGGGCGCAAGGGTCTATGTTGGACATTGATTTTGGCACCTATCCGTATGTGACTTCTTCTACGACCATCACAGCGGGCGTGTGCATTGGCTTGGGCGTATCGCCGCAAAAAATTGGGCAAGTCATTGGCATTACAAAAGCCTATTGTACTAGAGTGGGTTCGGGTCCGTTTCCGACGGAAGAAGACAATGAAACGGGCGAATTTTTGCGGCAGGAAGGGGCAGAGTTTGGTGCGACCACCGGTAGACCACGTCGCTGCGGCTGGCTGGATTTACCACAGTTGAAATATACGATTATGCTGAATGGCGTAACGCAACTCGTTGTAACTAAGATAGATGTGCTGAATAAAGTAGAAACGATTCAAGTAGCCACCGCTTACGAATACGAAGGCGAAGTGACTGAGCAACTGCCGTTTGACTTATCCGATTATGAAATGAAAATGAGGTATGAAACCTACCCCGGCTGGCAAAAATCGTTAATTGGGACGGATTATGAAGACTTGCCGTTGGAAACCAAAACGTATTTGGAGGCATTAGAAGATAAACTTGGCATACCCATCACGATGGTATCGGTAGGACCGGAGCGCAGTGAGTTGATTTTGAAACAAGTGGGAGAAGCGGTTTGAAGCAGTAGGCAGTTTTTAGTGGGCAGTCCCGTAACACGTTGACCATGAGATTTCTATTGTAAATTAAAATGTAGCCTGATTCTGCCTAATGAAGTGCTTTCAGATAATATTACAAAATTGTTCAAAATTTAATGCCTAATATTGTCTTCTAGTTAAAAAAAGATATATATTGTGGCATCATTCTATAATAAGTGTTTCGTTATAGAAGGTTCCTACTCAACCGATATTACACAACCCTTCCAAGGCACATCTAAACATACATCATCGTCTTTACACAAATCTTATCATTGACTTGCATCTATTTTTTTGCATTATTTTAATTTATAATAACAAATACTCATCTCATGACAAGCGATGCAATACTCCTGATTATTCTGGCAGTAGGGATGCTGATATTAAATAAAGAACTGATTTTTTCTGAATGGTTTTCAACGACCGACAAACAAGGACGCAGCAACTAATAGCAGTTAACAGTCTCTAATTACTTGATATTCAAGTTTTTGAAATGTTGCAATAGGTTCGTTTTAATTTTATTTTGATATAAAAAATGCCACTACCGCCGGAGCAATAGTGGCACTGATTATTACGAAATGCGTTTATTATTTACTACGAGTGGGTGTGCTGGTTTTTGTGGGCATTACGACTCCATCCACTACGTGTACCACACCATTAGAGCCTTTCATATCGGCAGTAGTCACACGTGCCCGATTACCGGCAGCATCTTGGATGTAAATGCTGGTACCTTCCATCATAGCTGTGAGTTTGGCACCATTTACAGTCGTTAATTGTGCTTTGCCCTTACCCGTTTTGATGGCTTGCTTAAGCGCCGCCGCAGTATAATTGCCACGTACTACATGATAAGTCAGCACATCCGTAAGTTGTTTTTTGTTTTCAGGTTGCATCAGCATCATATCGTTACTGTTCATGGTCTGATTATCCATTGTACTTCTATTGTTACGATAAGGGATCGTATCTTGCATGGCATTTTGGTTCCGATTCCAGTCGCCTCTATCTTCTGTGTTCGTATTGGTACGGCTCATCGAGCTGGTATCTTGCATCATGCGATCGCGGTTCCTATTTTCACTATTGCGATTCATGGCACTGGTGTCTTGCATATTTTGATTCCGATTCCAGTTACCTCTATCTTCCGTGTTGGTATTGGTGCGGCTCATAGAACTGGTATCTTGCATATTCTGGTTCTGAGTTCGAGTATCAATACTTCTATTGGTCGTGTTATTCCGGTTCATCGCGCTGGTATCTTGCATATTGCGATCCCGATTTATATTTCCACTATTTTGAGTCGTATTATTCCGATTCATTACACTGCTATCTCGTCTATTTTGGCTTTGATCCCAGTTGTCGCTGCTGCGAGTTGTGTTATTGCGGTTCATCGCGCTGGTATCCTGCATATTGCGATCCCGATTCATACTGTCCATATTTCTATTCGGGTTGTTACGGTACATCGCGCTGGTATCTTGCATCATACGATCCCGTTCGGTACGCATATTGTCTGTGCGCATAGAATCTGGATACATCATATTGCTAGGCTTTTTCATCTGGGTTTGACCCATTTTTTCAAAAGCGGCATTGGTAGGTGCAAATATGGTAAAAGGTCCAGTGCCTTTCAAAGTTTCTATTAAACCCGCAGCTTGTACCGCACTTACCAACATACTATGGTCCGATGAAGCTGTAATTAATTCTACTACATTTTTCTTAGCGGTGGTGGTAGTAGTTGGTTTAGTAGGCGATTTGGTAGTCGGTTTTTTGGTCTGCGCAAATGTTTCTCCGCACCATCCTACAACGAGGATTGCTACGATTAATAAACTCTTCATAATGTTTACTTTTTGGTTAATTGGAATTAAAAAACACCATGCCTACGAACATTTACACCCTTGGGATTTTTCTATCTGTAGAAATTATCAAACCTTTCCAAAAATAGTTACTTGCTGGTTGTCGCTATAAATACTAAATCAAACTTTATAATAGCTTATTATACAATGATTTATATTTTGATAACTGGGAGTGTATCGCATGAAAATAGCAGAAGAAAATATTATTCTATTGCTCCAAGTAGATGACACAAAAGCCATTTCTATTTTGCACGATCAGTATGCAGCGGCTCTTTATGGTATTGTGTTACGCATCGTACGACGGGAGACGCTCGCGCAGGATGTCGTACAGGAGGCGTTTGTAAAAGCGTGGCGCCACCGAGCTAACTATGACTGCTCGAAAGGAACCTTATTTACTTGGTTGTTAAATATTGCTCGCAATACCGCTATTGATAAAACACGCTCTACCGAATTCCGCAACAGCGGAAAAATCCAAACGCTGGATACATCCGTATACAATGGATATGCGTGGAGTATTGAGTTTAATCCTGACCACATTGGTTTGGATAAAATTATCAAAAAACTGGAGGAAAAGTATCGTATTATTGTAGAACTAATCTTTTACAAAGGCTTTACGCAAAATGAAGTCATGGAGCATCTCAACATCCCTTTGGGCACTGTCAAATCGCGCCTGCGTATTGCCTTGCGGGAATTAAGAAAATATTTTGATGAACTTAATTACCGATTTTGAGTTACAAGGCGAGATGAAATGTATAAACAAGGAAAAAGCAACTTATTTCTTTTGACAAGGTGTGGCACATTTTATAAATGCGCCAAACCTACTGGTTCTTCGTTGCTGTATAATTTTCGTAGTCAATGTGAATTATGAATATTTCTTATAGTGCGCGGCTGATGATGAACAAACAAGAATTTTTGGCATCGGGTTTAATGGAGCAATACACACTTGGGCTTACTTCTCCAGAGGAAACAGCCTTAGTAGAGCATTTTATAGCTGCACACCCAGAGGTAAAATTGGAAATGAATGCGCTGCAAAAAGCAGTAGAAGACTATGCGGCGCAGTACGCCATACCACCTCCACGTCATTTAAAAAAAAAGATTCTTTCGGAGATTAGCTCCGAAAATGGATTAAAGATTGAACCTTCAAGTGGTAGTCGTACTGCCATATTTCGTAAGTGGACTATCAGCCTTGCTTGTCTTTTGCTGTTAGTAATAGGCTTAGTCAGCTATTTAGCTTGGAAACAACAAACCTTAAAAGCCGAGGTACTTCATCTCTCCGACCAATTGACGACCTATCGCACTCAATACCAGCAGCTCCAACAACAAACAGTAGTGCCACAAAAATTAATGCCACTATTAGAAAACCCTTATACGCTTGTCATTCATTTACAGGGTAAACCGGATGCGCCTCAAGCACACGCAATAGCTTATTGGAATGTGGTGCTGAATAACGCATACATTCAATTGATAGATATGCCAACTTTAGCTTCAGATAAACAATATCAAATATGGGCGGACGTAAATGGTAAGATGATAAACTTAGGGATTTTAAATATGGACACCTTACAAGATATTAATTTTTTGGAAAATGCTGCCAGCCTGACGATCACAGTGGAACCAAAAGGAGGAAGTACACAACCCAACGTCAGCCAACTTATAGCAGACGGAAAAATATAAAAGCTCTATAACAGCTATTTCTGCCCCATCGCTGTTGAATAATTGCCCACTTTTGGTAGAACAAGAATTTTTTTTTTTAAATTTAACGAAAAAAGTTGTGAGAAGATGTAACTTTTCCGATCTTAGCGTTGCCCTCATGAACAAGTCCAATTAACAAGAGAGAATCACATTTTTCAACCAATCAAAACTGCACAACCATGTTAGTTCTTTACATCGCCGTAGGCGCATTTCTCATGGGCGGAGGGGTAATCATGGCGTCCGATCTGTTGATCCAACGCAATCGCAAGCAAGCCGTCAGAAGAGGCTTCTAAAAAGTCCTCCCAAACCTTTTTAAACCAAAGTGACAGCAACCCACAAGAACATATCAAAACACTGCTTCTCCAATAACACTAAACACGCACGTATCCCAGCTACACACGCATCCCATGAATAATTATACCCATATTGCCACTGTCAGCCATTTGACAATTGTAGCAGTATGCATAACCCAAAGCTACTTTTAAACATGATAATTATTTGCTCCGTGTCACGCGGAGCCTAAGGCTGTTTACACCCTTCGGGCGAGCTGTAGCTTGTGCGGAGGTGATAGTCAATGCGCCGTTGCCAGATGTACCCCCCGCATCTGCGTAAAAAGCGTATGGGTTAGTCTGAAATAATTGGAAGCAAGCGGCGAGCAATCCTTTTTGCTTTCACAAAACGAAAAACCTTTGTCATCAAAGACCATTTTGACTGTCGAGAGAACACTTAGCGTTGGTTGTTGGAAGTAATTCCAGCAGCCAACCTTTTTGTGCCGGCGTCCTGATGACTATTGTATTTGCGCCAAAATTATTTTGTTTAACTATGTAAACATTTGATTGTCAAATATTTTACTCTAAATTTGAAACACGGAGTGGCGGCTGCTGGCTAATCACGCGGAGCGGATTTATTAGCCTAGCGTTTTTTGGTTACTTTTTGGGGCAATGCCAAAAAGTGACAAAACTCAAGCTCAGGAAAATAAAACAAAGCAATTTACTAAAAACCAAGTTTATACACATTAGCAAAAGTTGGACTAATTTCAATGCGATAGCTATCGCAACAATTGCCAACGTAATTTTTATATCGGCGACTGAAGCTTGCTGGTAGCATATCTAATCCAACTTCAACACATCCAAAAACGCTTTCTGCGGCACTTCTACCGAACCAATCTGGCGCATTTTTTTCTTCCCTTCCTTTTGCTTTTCCAATAGTTTCCGCTTCCGCGAAATATCACCACCATAACACTTTGCAGTCACGTCTTTGCGCAAAGCAGAAATCGTTTCTCTTGCAATAATTTT
Organism: uncultured Saprospiraceae bacterium; assembly: GCA_964549655.1. Lineage (GTDB taxonomy): Bacteria > Bacteroidota > Bacteroidia > Chitinophagales > Saprospiraceae > JADJNW01. Next base: position 22,921 of record CAZJXN010000004.1, on the reverse strand, counting down.
CGCGCCCACTGCCGCTTGAATGGCAATAACAAACTGCTGTCGGGGTAATAAATCTTTCAGTTTCGCACAAATTTTTCGTCCAAAAGCCTCTGCCTTCGTGCGGTGTACCAGCGCCGACAATGCATCCACGGGTTCATTATTCAAACGAATATCCATCTTCACCAAATCAGAAGCACGATAATCCATCGGTTGATAATCAAACGAAGCGTATCCTCGGGTAATAGATTTCAAGCGGTCATAAAAATCAAATACAATTTCTGCCAACGGCAATTCAAACGTCATCTCTATCCGCTCCGGCGTGAGGTAATGTTGCTTGGTCATAAAGCCGCGCTTATCCATGCACAGCGTCATAATCGTGCCGATATATTCCGGTTTGGTAATAATTTGTGCTTGAATGTAAGGCTCTTCCACGGAATCCAGTAAAGTCGGGTCTGGCAAATCGGCGGGCGTACGCACGGCTATTTTACCTTCTCGTTTTGTAAACGCCACATACGATACGTTGGGAATCGTGGTAATAACTTCCTGATTGAACTCACGCGAAAGCCGCTCTTGCACGATTTCCAAATGCAACATCCCCAAAAAGCCACAACGAAAACCAAAACCCAGTGCCGCCGAAGTCTCCGGTTCAAATACCAAGGAAGCGTCGTTCAATTGTAGTTTCTCCAAACTATCTCTTAAATCTTCAAAATCATCATTTTCAATCGGGAAAATCCCAGCATACACCATCGGTTTCACATCCTCAAATCCATGAATAGGTTCTGCCGATGGGCGGTGCACGTGCGTGACGGTATCACCTACTTTAATCTCTTTTGACGTTTTCACACCTGTAATAACATAGCCTACATCGCCCGTTTTCAACTCGTCTTTTGCCAGATAATCCATCTGCAAAATCCCCACTTCATTGGCATCATAATCCTTACCTGTGTAGAAAAATCGCACCTTGTCACCCTTTTTCAACGAGCCATTCATAATGCGAATGTTGGCAATCACGCCTCGAAAAGAATTAAAAATCGAATCAAAAATCAGGGCTTGCAAAGGTGCTTCTGGGTCGCCTTTTGGCGAAGGAATACGTGCAACGATTTCTTCCAATAACTCGTACACGCCTTGCCCCGTCTTGCCACTTGTCAACAAGATGTCTTCCTTTTTACAACCAATCAACCCAATAATTTGCTCCGATACCTCGTCAATCATCGCATTCTCCATGTCAATTTTATTCAAGATGGGAATGATTTCCAAGTCATGGTCAATGGCAAGATATAGGTTAGAAATCGTCTGCGCTTGAATCCCTTGCGTCGCATCCACCAGCAACAACGCGCCTTCGCATGCTGCAATTGATCGCGACACTTCGTACGAGAAGTCCACGTGTCCGGGCGTGTCTATCATGTTGAGCGTGTACTGTTCCCCATTTTTGTGGTGGTAGTACATTTGTATCGCATGACTTTTTATTGTAATCCCTCGTTCGCGCTCCAAGTCCATATTGTCCAGCGTCTGCGCCATCAAGTTGCGTTTCGATACAGCATGCGTGTACTCTAGCAAGCGGTCTGATAACGTACTCTTCCCATGGTCAATGTGCGCAATCACACAAAAATTCCGAATATTTTTCATAGGGTGCGAATATACTGTTTTTTTAAACACGTTGCACAGCGTTTACGCTGAACTCGTATCACAACCTTTAGGTTGACACTAAAAATATTTGAAAAAGACTTTTGAATCATCTCAAAACAGCCATACATTAATTTTTGTTCCTTGACAATGATATTTGGCTATTTGCGCTTCGCTGATATCGTGATATTTGCTGCGCGATATTTGTGCTTCACACGATATTTTGATATTGTGCTGTGATATTACGTAAAGTGTAAGGGTAAAAATATACTAATATCCCAACATCATAACCATCCTAAACTATGAGATACTTTGCTGAATTGGCTTATAACGGCACTCAATACTCCGGTTGGCAAATACAGCCCAACGACCAGAGCGTGCAAGAAATAATAGAAAAAGCTTTTTCCACTATTTTAAATACAAAAACCGAAGTCGTCGGCTGCGGGCGCACAGACGCAGGGGTACACGCAAGCCAGTATTTTTTACATTTTGATTACAATGAAGTATTTCCAAAATCTTTCTTACAACGAATGAATAAATTATTACCAGCAGACATCGTTATTCACAAAATTTTTGAGGTTGTACCCGACGTACACGCTCGATTTGATGCGTATTCCCGCAGTTATGAATATCATGTAACGTTCGTTAAAAATCCATTTCAAACGCAAACTGCTTATTTCTACCCATTTATACAAAAACCGGATGTTGATAAAATGCAACAAGCGGCGCAATTGTTACTTGCTTACCTCGAATTTCAACCTTTTTGTAAATCCCATCACGACGCCAAAACTTTACAATGCGATATTACAAAAAGTGAATGGAAACAAATAGATGAAAATAACCTCGTTTTTCACATCACTGCCAACCGTTTCTTGCGCGGCATGGTGCGCCTCATTGTGGGAATGTGTTTGAATATTGGACTGGAAAAAGTAAGTTTGGAAGAAGTGAAAGAAGCGTTAGACCAACAAATATTACTCAAAAAAAGCTGGAGCGTACCGCCGGAAGGACTTTTTTTGACGGAAGTGAAGTACCCGTTTTTCTAAAATTCTCCCGCAGATTTCGCGGATTTCGCAGAGAAAAAATCCGCACCAATCCGCTAAATCCGCGTAATCCGCGTTCCTAAAATGCCCAAGCGAAAGTCATTCAAAATCTATAATTCAACCTTACACCTCCATACTCATTCCTCGGCAAGCCCGGATAATAATATCGAAAAGCAGGTCCTATCGCATTGATTTGCAACATCGAAGCGTATTTTTCATCTAAAATATTATTCAAACCTGCATAGACATCTACATTCCATTTACTACCCAGATTTTTTCTCCAACCAATTTTACTATTGAATAATTTATAAGCATTGGAGTAAATGGAATTGGCATCATTCACTGGAATGGCATCGGTGAATTGAAATGTGATATTTCCATACAAACCCGTTTTAGGTTCGTTAAAATCTAATCCTGCACTGGCGATGTGCGGCGAAGTTCCTGTCAAACGATTGCCAGAGAAATTATTTTCTCCATCAATAAACTCCTCAAATTTATAATCTGCAAAGGTATAACCAACAAAAACTTGTAATTTCTGTGGACTTAGAATATTATAATGTAAATAGGCTTCGATGCCATTATGCGTCGTCTTCCCTGCATTCACACCGATGAATTGGTCAATTGCTGTACGCCGTGCCACGAGCAGGTCTTGAATTTGCATCGTATAAAATGTAATTTCATAACTAAATCGGTTGCGGATATTATAACCTCGGCTCCCAATTTCAAAATTCCAACCTTGTTCGGGTTGAATGTCGGGATTGATAGAACCTTGAGGCGTAAGCGTTTCCTCCAAAGTCGGCGGCGAGAAACCATGACTGACTGTGCCATAAATATTTATATCCGAAACCGGACGATACACAATGCCAATTCGTGGAGACACAATCGTTTTAAAATTATATTCACCCGATAAATCATTTCCATCTTTTAATAACTGATCATCCAAATTATAATTCGTTTGATTCACATTCACACCAGCATTGACCGTCCATTTGTTCACGCGCCATTCGGCTTCCGCAAAAAGATTATAATAAAATCGATTTTCTTGATTGTCTTGTAATAAAGTATCTTTTGAAACGCTCTTATCTGCATTGCGACGCAATTGATAATTTTGCCAATCGTATTGTTCTGAAAAAACTTCTCCACCTACATTGTATCTTAAATTTCCATTTTGCTTATATTCAAACTTTGTTCTACCACCAATTGCCACACTATTTTCTTCCAAAATGCCGAAGGGGCGCGGCTCGTACGCATTGCGCCAAGTCGTGAAAACACTCGTTGTATTTTGAAATTTATTAGTTAATTGTTGCTGATGCGAAAGCCCCGCCAACACTTTATCGTATTCTTCAGAACCTTTAATATTCGCCCAAATCGTTGCCGCTTTTCGTGGATTATTTTCAAAATCAGTCCGACTCAACGAACTGGGAATGAAGCCTTTCACACGCGTAAAATTCGCCAATAGGGTCGTGATACCATTTTTAATCAAATTCGCTTTGCCCAACGCTGTAAAACCTTCGCGGTTATATTCATTATTATCCCGATAGCCATCACTATGGGTGCGATTGTAATTCAAATCCAAACGTGCTTTATTGCCACTCAAATTCACACCTGCCACCGTGCGCCACAAGCCGAATGCGCCCGCCTGCCCTTGCGCATACGCGGAGGAACGTTGATTGTCCTCCAAATTCAAACTTTTCAGATGAATTACCCCCCCTAAACCCGCACCATACACACTCGCCGTCGGACCTTTAAAAATCTCCACTTCTTGCAACAAACTCAAATCAATATCTTCCAGCGAAGTCTCCCCTACCCCAGAGGTCAACGGAATATCATCCAAATACGCCCGAATCTTCGCTGTGCCAAAAGGCGAGCGACTCCCAATGCCGCGAATGCTGATGCGATTGGTACTCAACGTGCCGCTTTGCATAAAAACGCCGGGAATGCGATTGAGCGCAGGCGCAATAGACACATTATCATCGCGTTGTAAATCTTCGGGGTAGAGTTTCATGACAGGGGCGGGTGTGTTGAGGGAGATGGGGATGCGGGGAGCGGTGATTATAGCTATGGAGATAAAACCACCCATAAGAGGAGGTTCTTTCAAGGTGTCAAATCTAAAGTTGGATTTTGAAGTATAAATTTTTGTCTCTATTTTTTTTAATTCACCTGTTGAATCCTGCTGCCCTGCTGCGCTCGTGCACGCCAGCAACAACAAAAGCAGCACAAAACTTTTACATTTTATGTTTTGCGGTTTTACATTTTGATTTTCGTATCGGTTTTCCATCCAACTTTGTATTTTCTGATGATGTTTTCTTTTTTGAAAACGTTTTTAAACAGAAGTAAGATACCAAGCCACAAAAAGTTCATAGCGTGCGTCTGGCATCTGGCATCTCTAAATCTGGCATCTTTTATGAAATTACAATTCAAAACTAATATCAATTGCGGCAATTGCATCCGTACGGTGACAAACTTTCTCAACGACGTGGAAGGTATCGAAAAATGGGAAGTGGATACGAATAATCCCGATAAAATTTTGACGGTGGAAGGCGAGGAAGTGAAGGCAGAAGAAATTGTGGAAGCGGTAGAAGAGGCAGGATTCGATATAAATATACTAAGGTAAGAAGGATTTAAAGGGAGGATGTAGTATCTTGAACCTTAAATCTTGAACTTTGACTATTTATTTCGGCTTAGCACTCGACGATATTTCTTACCCTTTGCCCACGCACACCACAGGCGGCATAGACTATTTCGGTCCACAAAAACTGATTTTGGTGTTGGAGTCCCATCTGGGCATTATCGGGCATCCATCGGAGAATGAGTATTTGCGCATTGAGCAGTATCGGCAGGCGTTGGGAAAACATTTAGAGGATCATCCAGCATCTTTTTTTAAAAATTCATTTGAAGCAGACCAATTTGCGACGGCTGCGAAGTTGCTGGCGATGCGGGATGAGTTGTTGTTGGCGGGATGCAATCTGGCGAACCTCCAAGGTGTGCCAGATTTAGAAGAGGCAGCTAAAATAGATGCGGCACACTTTTTAAATTTGCCACATCCCGCGCCAAATCGCCTCGCTTGCCTCGCCGAAATTGAAAAATTATTTGAAAATCCCGATCGAAAGCTCGCTTTTGGCTTCGCCGACCGATTCATCGCAGTTTTACAACATTTGGATAGCCGCCAGCAACCAATTCAGGAAATTTATTTAGCAGAACCGTTTGAATTATTGCCTTCCCATTTTCAGAAGTTATTACAAAAACTGGAGTCGCTGGGCGCGAAATTACATCAGCTACAAACGAATTTGCCGGAAGGAGAAACGGATTTGGCTACTTTTCAAAAAACCTTGCAAAACGGGCAAGATTTACCAGATTCTGAAAATCTGGCAAATCGAAAGCGGCGGTTGCGCGGCGACGGCTCTCTCCTCGTCATTCGTGGCAAGCGCGATGCAGATTTGGCAGGTTATTTGGCGCAGGTTTTTCGACATAACGAGCCGTTCAAACCGGTTTGTTTGATTCCAAATAAAAATCGGGCGTTGGACAATGCGACGGTACAGGAAGGGCTGCCGAGTATGGGTATTCCCTCGGCTTCCTTGGCGCGTCCGACCTTGCAAGTGTTGAAATTGATAACCGTTTTTTTGTGGAATCCGGTGGACCCGTTTAAAATCATGGAGTTTGTGTCGCTGGCGATTAAACCTTTAGAAACAGAATTGGCGAATCGCATTGCGACGCTAATGGCGCAAATACCGGGTTTGAATAGCGACCGCTGGTTTGCCATTATTGCCAGTTATTTTGAAGAATTAGAAAGTCGCGCGAGATACGACCGGAATTTAAAACCCGATGAAATCCGTTTTCAGTATCGCTTTTGGTTTGAACGGCGGCGCTACGATATTGCCCGCACGGTGCCGAAAGAGGATGTAATGGAAATTTTTAATTATTTACATCGTTGGGCAAGAATTCAATTTGACGAAAAAGATAATAAAAATAATTCACTCCTCGTATTGAGCGAACAAGCGAAACGCATCCGCGACTTATTAGATGCTTTGCCGGAAACGCAACTCACCAATCTGGAATTAGAGCGCATTGTACGCACGATTTACGAGCCTGCGCCCATGAATTTTACGGAACAGGAACTCGGTTTTCTGCCACACGTCCACCAGACCAACGCTTTTTTGGATAATGTAGACAACTTACTCTGGTGGAATTTTACGCTTGCCGAACCCGTACATTTTTTCTCCCGCTGGTACAAAACGGAGCGCGATTATTTAGAAAGTCAAGGCATTCGACTGCAAAATCCGACAGATGAAAATGAACTGCTCATCTGGCAGCGCCGACAGCCGGTTTTACGCACCAAAAAGCAATTAATACTTGCAATACCGCAAATGGTGGACGGCTCAGAAGTGCATCAGCACCCTTTGTTTGGTAATCTGGAAGCGACGTTTTCCAATTTAGACGACATCATTTTCGACATTGACACCGAAAAAGGTAAAGCGGCTTTCGCCCAATATTTTGAATTGCCGAATCGGATTCAAATGCCACACAAGCAGTTGGGTAAACCGCGTCCGTTCTTGAATGTACGTGCTGCAGAGCGTTTGAGTGCGCGGGAAGAAGAAACGTTTAGCAGTCTGGAATCGCTCTTTTATTATCCGTACCAATGGGTTTTTCGGCACAAAATTAAATTGAGCAAATCCTCCATTTTAAGCGTGGTGCAGAATACAACGTTGATGGGAAATCTGGCGCACGGCTTTTTTGAACGCTTGTTTCGAGAAGACATTCGCAGTCTTAATAAATCGCAAATTGAACAATGGATTGAAAAGGAATCCAGAGATTTGTTGTCCCGCGAAGGGTCGGTTTTTCTGCTGTACGGACGCGAACCGGAGCGCGTGGCTTTCATCAAAAAAGTGAAATATGCGGCGTGGTGCTTGGTGAATTTGATTCAAAAAAATGGTTGGAATGTGGTTGAAACGGAGAAAGCATTGGAGGGGAAATTTCTTGGCATTCCGATGAACGGCAGAGCAGATTTGGTGTTGGAAAAGGACGGCGAATTAGCAGTCATTGACTTGAAATGGCGCGGCGCACGGCGGCGGGAAGAAACCATTAAAAATGAACAGGATTTGCAACTCGTCTTATATTCCAAACTCCTCACGGACGACCACACTTGGGCGCACACGGCTTACTTTATCATCGAAAATGGTAAATTAATCGCACGTAACAATCAGGCTTTCAAAGACATACACGCCATCTCGCCCGATAGCGACCATGTGCAAGTACACGAGCGCATCTTGGGTAGAATGCAAGCCACTTACGACTGGCGCATCCAACAATTACAAGCAGGAAAAGTAGAAGTACGTTGCCAACAAACCCAATTAGATTTAGAGGAAGCCTATCAAAGTCAATTGTTAGACTTGTTAGAAATGCGAGGCGAAGACGCGCCGTTTGATGACTATCGGACGTTGATTAATTTGATTGAGTAATCCGCTTTTACATTTTGAATTTTACATTTTATATTTTACATTTGCACTTTCTCATTCGGGGTGCCTTACTTCCTCCGTAGGCAGTTCTCAGTTTGCAGAATGCAGTCCTACACTGCCGACTGCCTACCGCCAACTGCTTACTGATAAACAGGCTGAGATTATACCCATTGAACCTGCCCGGGTAATGCCGGGAAGGGACGACGATTATGTGCAATGGTGTTGAGGTAACACGCATTCCAACCCCCGGAACGGCGGCATTTTTCACAAACTGATTTTTACTACTAAGCTTTCTTAACCACAAAGTTCACCATCCCGATAGCTATCGGGATACACCAAGTACACAATGCCATCTTAGTGTCCTTTGTGGTAAACCCTTGTGCACCTTGTGGTTAAAAATGTCAGACGGGCAAAGAACTAAGCGGTAAAAATCAAGCAACGCTTCTGTTATGAAACAGACCATTTTCCTTACCATTGCCTTACTGATTACAATCGCTTCGCAAGCACAAGCCGTACTTTTTGGTAAAATTACCAATGAAAAAAACGAGCCTTTGATAGGTGCAAATGTAATGGTGCGAGGATTTGAAATACTTACAACTACGGATATTGATGGAAGGTATTTTGTCAAGAGCTTTCCAACTGGAATTTACAGTATGACCATCACTCATGTTGGTTATGAGGCTTTGACAAAAGTGATTACCATTCAACCCGGAGAAAACGAATTCAATTTTCAATTGCAAGAAAACGAAATCCGACTCGATGAATTGATTGTAAAATCTACACGCGCCGATGCTAAAACGCCGATGACCTATACAAATTTAAGCAAGCCCGAAATTGAAAAGAACAACCTTGGTCAGGACGTGCCTTTTTTGTTGCAATGGACACCTTCTACGGTCGTGACGAGTGACGGCGGCGCGGGCGTAGGTTACACGGGCATCTGGATACGCGGCAGCGACCCAACCCGTATCAATGTAACAATCAATGGAATACCCTTCAACGATGCAGAATCGCAAGGCACTTTTTGGGTCAACCTACCCGATTTTGCGACTTCTACCAATGATATTCAAATCCAGCGCGGCGTGGGCACTTCCACGAATGGTGCGGGCGCTTTTGGTGCGAGTATTAACTTAAATACGTCAAAATTACAGCCAGAAGCGTACGCAACGCTCGGCGGTTCGGCGGGTTCGTTCAACACTTGGAAAGGCAATGTGCAGTTTGGAACTGGCTTGTTAAACAATAAATTCACGATTGACGGACGCTTGTCGCAAATAAAATCGGATGGCTGGATTCAACGGGCGGCTTCTGATTTAAATTCCTACTATTTATCTGGTGCAATGGTCGGCGCGAAAAGTCTACTGCGGTTGAATGTTTTTTCTGGTCATGAGATTACCTATCAGGCTTGGAATGGCGTGCCAGCTGCAAATTTAGAAGAGGAAAAATTAAGAAATTATAACTCGGCTGGCACGGAAAAAGAAGGCGAACCTTATGATAATGAAGTGGATAATTACCGTCAAACGCATTATCAATTATTGTACAATAATCAGCTTGCCGCAAATTGGAATCTTAACACGGCATTGCATTACACGCGCGGCTTGGGTTATTTTGAACAATACAAAGCGAATCAAGATTTTGCTGAATATAATTTTAATTCCATTATAATCGGTAATGATTCTATTACAACTACGAATTTGATTCGACAACTCTGGTTAGACAATCATTTTTACGGTGGCGTTTACGCGCTGAATTTTAATAAAAACCGACTGGATGCGACGCTCGGCGGCGGCTATCACATTTACGAAGGCAATCATTATGGGAAAGTTATCTGGGCGCAATTTGCTCCGAATGAACTTGGTGATAAGTATTATAATAACGATGCTCGAAAAGCAGATGTCAACCTGTACACCAAATTCAACTATGCGCTTGCCGCGAATTGGAATGCGTATTTGGATTTGCAATTTCGGCGCGTGAATTATGACTTTTTAGGTTATAATGAAAAATTAGAAAATGTGGAGCAATCTGCCGAATTAAATTTTTTCAATCCAAAAGCAGGTATTTTTTATAAACCGCTGGAAAGCATTGATTTATACGCATCTTTTGCTATTGCCAATCGGGAACCCAATCGCAATGATTACACAGAATCCACGCCATCGAGCCGTCCGAAATCCGAGCGTTTGTACAACACGGAAATCGGCTATCGCCAAACATGGAAAAAAGCAGCCCTCGGCGTGAATTTTTACCACATGGCTTACCAAGACCAACTCGCACTCAACGGACAAATCAATGAAGTGGGCGCTGCGACCCGCGTCAATATTGATAAAAGCTATCGTTTGGGTATAGAATTGACGGGCGGTTTGCAAATGCTGCCCAAATTGCGTTTTGACGGAAATATTACCTTTAGTCGCAATAAAGTGCAGGCATTCACAGAATTTATAGATGTGTACGACGCGGATTTTAACTGGCTTTCGCAACAAGCAATTGAAAGAAACAATACCAATTTATCCTTTTCACCAAATGTAATTACAAGCGCGGAGTTTACTTGGAATCCCTTGCAGGGCTTGAGTTTGACGCTTTCTAATAAATACGTGAGCCAACAATTTATTGATAACACATCTGACGAAACCAATGTGATTGATGCGTACACTTTCACAAATGCACGAATGCGCTACGCATGGAAACCAACTTTCGCAAAAGAAATCGCCCTGACGCTACTGGTGCAAAATATTTTCAACACAGCATACGAAACCAACGCATGGTCGTACCGGTACAATTTTAATGGCGCGACGGCGATTGACCAAGGTTTTTTTCCGCAGGCGGGTACGAATTTTTTGGTGGGGTTGAGTGTCGGGTTTTAAAAAGTTAGAGGTGGCACATCTTTGAGATGCGCCACCTCTTATTTAAAAATTATACGTAAAACCCACCCGAATATCAAACGGCGATTCTACATCATTATCCGGCTGATTCAAGTTGTATAAAAGCATAATTTCATAACCAAATGCGCCCTGACCGCTGTTGTAGCCGCCACCTACGTAAAAATTGTTGCGCTGCCGACGAAATACTTCTAATGCACTGCCATTAAATAGATAGATAGGCGTGTCTTCTAATTCTGCTTCGGTGTGCACAAAGATGCTGCGAATGATTTTATAGCGCGCAAATACGCCGACCGCCCACGATACCGTGTTTGATTTGTCCACCTCTGTACCCAAATCCAACCGATAGGCTGAGTAAATGATGGAAGCGCGCGGACCAATAGACAGCCCCTCAAAAACTTTATAACCCACCATCGGTGAAATACCTACTTGAAAAAGGCTTTCGTAATTGCCGCCAGAGTAGCCCAATATGAGGTTGCCGCCGTACCACAAGCGGCTGGCGAAGGTACTTTTAGCCGGTTCTTCCGTTACATTCGGGTCTACTTCTCGCACCTGTGCATGAAGCATTGACTGACAAACAGTTATCATAAATAGGAAAGTAGCAATTTGAATTATTTTTTTCATCACAGTTATTTTTGCAAAGTTATTATTTAGATGTCAGATCTTAACCAGTAGACTTTAAATATTAGACGATAGACACTATATTTGGCACTTTTATTGTTCGATAAACCTCGAAAAACTCAAAATCTGTCGGCTAAAAATCTAAAGTCTATCATCTAAAGTCTGCTTAGAATAGACTATCTTTACCTCAAATTGGTTGGCACTTTTATTTCCCATGAATAGTTTCCAGATGACATTTCTATCGTTTTCGTGGCGGTGTAGTCTCCTGTTTTGCTTTGCTGTAAACATGGCAACTGCTCAATCGTTCATCGGTCAGGAAATCCAAAATGCGGATAAAAGCCTATTAGCGAATGAGTTACGCAACGTACAAATCTTCTCTCTCAACAGCCGCGCCTTATTAAAAACGGTCCAAGACAATCCTGCCGAAACCCCAATTCACCTACAATTCGGCGAAAGCCGCGACTGGCAAATCCAACTGCAATTAGACCCGATTCAAAGTCCTGATTATCAATTTAATATTTCAGATGAAACAGGCATAAGATATTCTACAAACCAAACAATCCAAACCTATCGCGGAAAAATAGTCGGCTCGAATACTGGGACGTGTTACTTAACACTGGCAGCAGGCTTTATTTATGGCGTTTTTGAAATTAATAATCAGGCCTTTTTTATCGAACCGGCGCGCCGTTTTAATCAACAATGGGGCGAAGACCAGTATCTTTTTTATGAATCGTCGGATATTTTACCTAACTCAAACGGGCGTTGTGCGGGTGCTTTGCATGAAGAAAAGTCAGAGATGATAGGTGATTTAGAAAAGTCAGCGGGCAAATGTTATACCGTAGAACTGGCGATAGCGGCGGATTATCAGATGTATGACCTTTTTGGCGATACCAGTTTAGTAGAAAAATACGTGCTGGCAATTTTAAATAGCGTGCGCTCCAATTATGACGATGAATTCAACCATGAAGTTCGTTTTCAACTCGTTACGCTTTGGCTAAGTGCTTGTCCGACTTGCAATCCTTGGAGTGCCACGAATAATTATGAAGCCTTATTGAGCAATTTTAGAACATGGGGCAACGCCGGTAAGTTTGGTAAAAAATATGACTTGGCGACCCTTTGGACGGGACGAACGCTCACGGACCGAACGGGTGCGAACATCGGCGGCGGCGGTTATTATGCAGTTTTATGTGGCGGTTCTCGTTACAACGTGCTGCGGCGTTACTCTGAAAATGCAGGTTTGATGCGGTCGCTACAAGCGCACGAGTTTGGTCATAATTTGAATGCAGACCACGATTCTACCAATTCCCAAACCATCATGGCGCCACTCATTCGGGATGTAAAAGAGTGGTCTACTAATACAAAATTGAGAATCAATGCGTATTTAAGTACGGCTATTAATTTGTCGAATTGCCTGACAGAATGTGCCGCTCCTACCCTACCGACCGTAGATTTTTTTACCTTACAATCCAGTGGCTGCGCGCCTTTCACGGTTCAATTTTACAATACTTCTTCGTCTAATGCGACCGATTGGGAATGGACTTTTGGTAATAACACAACTTCAACAGAAGCCAATCCACTTGCGACTTTTGTAGAACCCGGTTTTTATACTATAAAGCTCCGCGCCAGCAATGCCGCCGGTGGAACGGAATTGGTAAAAACCGCCATGATTCAAGTCAAAGGACCACCCAAAACTGATTTCACCATCAATTACACACCCGGCGAAACGACGGCGATGCTGCGAGCGATGGTAGCGGCGGACAGTCTGAGTTGGCATTTGCACAATGGCGACACCAGTCAGGAGCGTTTTTTGACTTTAAGTTTTGAAACAGATGGCAATTACCTGATTTCACTCCTTGCTTATAATGAATGTGGAGCCGATACGCTGACGCAAGTCGTAAATGTTGTCACGATGCCGAAAGCCAGTTTTGTTGCCAATAATGTGATTGGCTGCGCGCCCTTGCAAGTGCAATTTGACAATCAATCTTCCGCAAATGCAGCTACTTTCGCGTGGGAATTTCCGGGCGGAAAACCTGCTAATTCTGCCGAGCGCAACCCGGTCGTGACGTACGAACAGCCGGGCGTGTATAGCGTAGCACTCGTGGTGCGCAACGCCGCCGGAAGCGTGACGGCTCGCCAAAGTAATCTGGTACAAGTAAATCGCGTGCCGAAAGCCGGATTCTCTTTTCGTGTAGATGGAAATGTAGCGAGCTTCCGAAATTTGACAGAAAGTGGTTCCACCTATATTTGGCATTTTGGCGACGGTACTTCCGGCAATTGGACGAATCCTGAACACGCGTACGCGGTGGCAGGACTTTACACAACCCAATTAATTGCTGCTAACGTCTGTGGAAAAGACACTGTTACGAAAGTGGTCGAAATCATAGGTGCTGCACCAATAGCTACTTTTGCTGCAAATGTAAAAACGGGCTGCGCTCCTTTAACGGTCACATTCAATGATTTATCCCAAAATGAACCGGACGGACGCAAATGGATTTTTTCAAGTGGAACGCCTGCCACTTCTACACAAGCGAATCCTGTTGTGCAATATACACAGCCCGGCACGTATCCCGTTTGGATGGAAGTTGTTAATGATTTTGGGAAAGATACACTAATGGAGCAAAATTTCGTTACGGTAACAAATAAGCCCGAAGCGACGTTTACTTGGACGATTGAACAATTAAAAGTTGCTTTCCGTTTGTCCAACCAACTTCTTGAAAATCAACATTATGAATGGCATTTTGGCGATGGCAAAAGCTCGAAAGAACCGACACCAATTCACCAATATGACACAGCCGGAAATTATAAGGTCGCGCTTTTGGTTTCCAACACTTGCGGCAGCGACACCCTTCAGCAATCGCTCGCGCTAATAACAACTGCTACTACGACACTTCCATTGCCTTTTGAGGCGTTTCGCTTGTTCCCCAATCCGAATGCGGGCAGCTTTCAATTGTCATTAATTGGGATACCGCAACGTCAGTTGACGATTCGGATTGTGAATGCTTTAGGACAGGAATTGCAGCGAACAACAGTGGATTTTTCAACCGGAAATTTGCTGCAACCCATTGATTTGAAAACAATTACAAGCGGTATTTACTGGCTGGAAGTGCTGGGGGAAACAGGACGAGTGGCGCAGTCGTTTGTGGTTGGGAGGTGACATCTCCTAAGTACCCCAACTCTCGAAACTTACGCTAATTTTGAGGGTGAAATATAAAAGCGTATTTAAAAAGCGTTGTGTACTGGATTTTTGGTTAGGTATGATTTGTTAATTGTGTTTGGTCACTTTTTCCAATAACGAATATCAAATCCCCAATCACAAAATTTAATCCCAAAACATTGAGAGGCTAAAGCGGTCGTCAGGAATTACTAAAAAGAGTAGAGATTGTGATAAATGCATTTTTATTCTTTCATTTTTCATTCCCAAACACTGCTTTTCATTCTGCTTACTTATGAGGCGAATTTTATTCCTGTGGTACATATTTATCCTGCTGATGGTCGGGACACCGTCGTGGCTGCGTGCGCAAAATTGTGGCATTGAGGATACGATTGCAATCCCAGTCAACCGTCCTGTCCCATATGATTTTCAAATAAGCGATGTAGTAAATAATGACCTTGCGGATCCCGCTCAGGGCATCTGTGGTATTGAACTTGATTTTGACCATAGATTCTCTGAAAATCTTGAAATTTCCCTAATCTCTCCTTCCGGACAGCGAATTCAATTGATGGGTCCCAACTCACCTGACCAACTTGCATTTACCTTCGGTGCTAAATGGAAAATTAATTTTGTACCCTGCGCGGAGACGGCACAACCCGACAGTGGCTACGTAGCTAAATGGAGTAATAGCCAGTCGCGCAACTTTGTAAGTGGAGGACGCTACAAAGGCTCTTACTACCCATTTTCAGGTTGTCTGGAAGATTTTGATACCGGTTCGGTAAATGGAACTTGGCGCATCAGTATTAACAATAATCCTTCTATTTATCCAGGAAATATTACGCACTTCCGACTACGTTTTTGCGACGAACGTGGTTTTATATGCTGCAATGCCGATGCCGGTAGCCTCGCCGCCGTTCCCGATGTGCAAGGTTGCCAAGGTGATTCTTCGTTGGATTTGACGTTACAACCAGACTATGGCGCGACTGCAAAACCCGATTCTACCGAATATGGTTACACCTACGTCATTAGTCAAAATGGCTTAATTATTGGCTACGATTCGTTGGCGAATTTGCGCACTTTCCAGCCTGGAAATTACACGGTGTGTGGTTTATCCTACCGCCGAGCCGACCGAGATAGTCTTCCATTAGCAAATGCAAATTATCCATTAGATACCCTACGCCGACAACTCAATGGAAATCTCCTATTATACTGTGGCAAAATAACGACGAATTGCATAGAAGTCACGATTGGTACGCCGCCGCCTACTGCTTTTGTGTCGGACACGATTTGTCAGGGCGAAAGCTATCGGATTGGCAATCAAAGCCTTACGATAGCCGGGGCGTATAATGTGACGCTGAAAAGTGCGGGTGGCTGTGATAGCCTGGTGCGGTTGACGTTGACAGTGGTAAATCCAAGTATAACAAATTTAAATCTAGCTATCTGTCCGGGCGACTCGGTCGTGGTGGGCATTTCTATTTATAAAACCGCTGGAACGTATACCGATACTTTATCAAATGTAAATGGCTGCGACAGTATTATCAACCTTACATTAGCTATCCAACCTATTATTCAAACCGCTATCACCGTTTCTATTTGCGAAGGCGGACGCTATCTGATTGGAAATGACACCCTTACCGTTCCAGCTACGTATCGCATCACGCTCCCCTCTGCGCAAGGTTGTGATAGCATTGTAAATGTAACTTTAACTATTTCAAGACCGGTTGCAATTATTACGCCGCCAGATACGATTAGTTGTGCGAATCCGAATGTGACACTTACGGGTAGCACTTCTACGCCTGCTGGGCAACTTATATATACTTGGACGGACACCACAGGAATGCAATTAAATACCACATCAGATTTAACTGTAAATGCGCCGGGCAAATACATTTTAACCGTTTCACAATTATCAAATGGAACGACTTGTACCGCAAGCGACACCGTGCAAGTAGTGGGCAGTTCTCAGCCACCGATTGCCGATGCGGGTGATACGATTCCAATCAATTGTATAAATTCGACGGTGCAACTCGGCGGCGCGAACACTTCGGTTGGTGCAAATTTCCGCTACCTCTGGCGTGCTTTGAATGGCAATATTTTGGGTGACAGCACTCGCACCACAGCAAGAGCAGACGCTACTGGAGATTATATTTTAATTGTCACTAATACGTTGAATGGCTGTATCGCCAGTGATACCGTTACCGTGATGCCAGATTTTAATCCTCCAACGGCGGAAGCGGGCGCACCGGACACGCTTACTTGCGGACAAACATCGGTCACGCTCGATGCAACTGGTTCTTCCACCGGCGCAAATTTTTTCTACGCTTGGATAAATGCTACAGGCGATACGATTGGCACTATGCTTACGCAAAATGTGGACGAAGCAGGTACGTATATTTTTCGAGTTTTGAATGTTATAAATGGCTGTGTTGCAACCGATTCGGTAAAAATTTCAACAGAAACGGGTATGCCAATGGTGACGCTGGCAGATTCGATTTTGATTCCTTGCACAGTAGATACATTCACCATTCGAGCCATCGTCAATCCGCCAAACGGAAATTATCGCTTGAGTTGGAATGGTCCGGTCATCATAGGTGCTGCGAATCGGGATTCTATTCAAATCAATCAGGCAGGCACGTATATTTTTTCGGTTACGAATTTGCAAAATAATTGCGCCGTCAACGACACGGTCATCGTGACAAAACAAGATTGCGATATTTGCATTCAACTGGACGTGCCGGATACGCTCACTTGTCAAGTTCCTATCTTGACGCTGACTGCTGCTTTCTGTGAAATTTGTGATAATTGCACCTTAAATTGGACGACCACCAATGGCAATATTTTGTCGGGTGCAAATACTTTAACGCCAACCGTAAATGCGGGGGGAAGGTATACTTTGACCGTCACGAACACAAGCGGCTTTTCTGATACATTCAACCTCGAAGTGTTTCAAAGCGCAGCCATTCCAACCCTAATTATTTTACAACCCGATACCATTAATTGTACGCAATCTTCTGTCACGCTCGATGGAAGCGGCTCAGCTACAGATACAAATATCCGCTACGCTTGGCGCAATGCAGCAGGAAATATAATTGGTACAAATACAACGCAAGTTGTCACAATAGCAGGTAATTACATATTTGAAGTAACCAATATTCAATCCGGTTGTACAGCGAGAGACACCGTGCAAGTGAGCGGCGACACGCTCCGCCCCATCGCCAATGCTGGCATAGATACGAGCTTGAGTTGTACTCGAACTTCGGTCGTTTTGAGTGGAAATGGTTCTTCTACGGGTGCGAATTTTAGTTATAATTGGACAACAAGCGGTGGAAATATCGTGTCTGGTGCAACTACTTTGACTCCAACTGTGAACGCGCCGGGCTTATATATTTTAACGGTTACGAATGTTTTAAATAATTGTGTTGCAACGGATAGCGTTCGCGTGTTGCCGAGTGGAGATTTACCAACCGTGCCCACTTTTAGGGATACTTTTTTGACTTGTAATAATCCAATACTCACGCTGACTGGCGCAGTGCCAAGTGGCAATTTTCAAGCCCGCTGGTGCGAATTGGATGCGAATAACAATCCGATTAATTGTACGAATAATCCCACGTTGACTATTTCCAGTGCAGGTACTTATCTATTTGAAATTACAGATTTAAATACTGGTTGCCGCAATTCCACCACGGCTCAAGTCCTTGACCAACGCAATAGTTTAGTCGCAGACGCAGGCACAGGCGACACTTTGGGTTGCAACCAAACTTCGATTCAATTAAGCGGCTCGGTCACGCCCGATTCTGCCAATTATAGATACAAATGGACGGCTCTCAATGGCAGCCCGATTACAAATGACAGCACCCTCGCACCAACCGTCACGCAGCCGGATATTTATATTTTACAAATTACAAATTTGGACAATGGGTGTGTGGCTAACGATAGTGTAGAAGTATTACAAAATGCGCAAACACCCACCGCCTTTGCAGGGTATGATTCTACTTTAAATTGTGTGACCACGAGTTTGCAATTGCAAGGAACGGCGGTTGGCGGTAATTTGCGCTTTGAATGGACAACGCAGAATGGCAATATCGTTTCGGGTGCCAATACGCTTACACCAACGGTGAATCAACCTGGCATTTATTTTTTGCTGGTTACCAATCCATCTAATAATTGTACGGCTCAAGATACCGTTGAAATTAGACAACGTGCGCAGCCACCAACGGCGATTATATCAAATATAAATGGCTTAACTTGTATAAACATGACTGCTACACTCGACGGTAGCACTTCAACTTCTCAAACTGGCACAGCATTGACTTATACGTGGAGCGCTTTGAATGGTGGCAATTTGACTGGAAATCTAACCTCGCCTTCGATACAAACGCAAACGCCTGGAACCTATCAACTCATTGTAACTGACCCCAGCAATAGTTGTAGAGACATCACCATTGCTGATGTTCGCAGTGATTTAAAAAATCCTGAAATTCCCCTTCCGACACCGCTACCGCTGACGTGCCTTCGCAAAGAAATAACGCTACCGGCTACGACGAATGTCGCAAATGTAGACTTGAAATGGATAGACTCGACTGGACGAGTGCTGGGGGTTGCAAATGCCGTGGTCACCATCACGCAGCCTGGTGTCTATCGCTTGCTCGTCACCGGTCGCACGAATGGCTGCGTGGATACAACCCGCACGATGGTCACAATAGATACTTTGTCTCCAAATATTACGATTGCGCCAACGGGAAATTTAAGTTGCAATAACAATTCGGCTCCACTCATCGCGTCGGTCGCTGGGGGTGGCACATTTACTTATAATTGGACAACTTCCGATGGCAAAATTTTAAGCGGCGCGACCAGCAGTACGGCTACGGCGGGTTCCGGCGGCACGTATCTGGTGCAAGTGACAGATGTAAATCGAGGTTGTGTCGGACAGGCTTCCGTAGCGGTGGATGAAACCGAAGCGGCGATTCGACAAGCATTTTTTACCATCACGCCTCCCAATTGTATTCGGCAAGGAAGTGGCTTTGTGCAAATTGATTCGGTAAGTGGCGGCACTGCTCCGTATCAATATGGATTGGGCGAATTGCCATTGGCAGATGACGATTATTTTCAAAATATCCGAGCTGGTGCGTACATCTTGCGCTTGCAAGATACAAACGGTTGCGAATGGGACACGACGCTCATTGTACCACAGCCAACAGGCATTTCTGTAGAATTAGGCGAGGATTTGCTGATTAATTTTGGTGATACCGTTCAAATAAAAGCACTCACCGATTCCACTCGTTTCCAATCCATTTTCTGGACGGTAAATACGATTCCTTTCGATTCTATTAATACTCAATTGACTGTTTCTCCACCTCTAACCACCGAATACGCAGTCACAGTCACAGCAAACAATGGCTGCACGGCTACGGACATACTCATAGTGGCAGTCACGCAAACGATTGACGTTTTTATTCCGAATGTTTTTACGCCAAATGATGACGGCGCGAATGATGTGTTTATGGTTTACGGTGGTGACAATGTAATGGAAGTAAAAACGTTTATGATATTCGACCGATGGGGGAATCATATTTTTCAAGCTGGACCTTTCCAACCTAACGACCCAACGTTTGGCTGGGATGGCTCTTTTAACGGGCAAGCAATGGATGCCGGGGTTTACATTTTCGCCGCTCAAGTCTTGCTCAAAGACGGGCGTACGGAGATGATTAAAGGCGATGTGACGCTGTTGAGGTAAAAGGTGATTGGTGATTGGTGAGTTGTGATTGGTGAGTTGTGATTGGTGATCAGGGAGTTGTGATTAGGGAGTTGAAATAAAAAGCTTTCATTTTTCAATTCATTTAAAAGGCAAAACCTCTTTTTACTTGTTAAAGACAAGAACAAATCTAAAATCACATTTCACGTTTCACTAATCCCAATTCACATTTCACGTTTCACCATTTACCAATCACTAATCACAATAAAATGAATTTCTCCCTTAAAATAGCCCGTATTCGCGGCATTGACGTGTTTGTCCACTGGACGTTTCTGATTCTACTCGGCTGGATTCTTATTAGTAATCTAAATAAAGGACAAAGTTTCTTTGAAAGTATGATGTCCGTCTGGTTTATTTTAGCATTGTTTGCTTGTGTCTTGCTGCACGAGCTGGGACACTCGCTCACCGGAATGCGCTATGGTATTAAAACTAAAAATATCATTTTACTACCCATCGGCGGCGTTGCTAACATGGAACGGATGCCCGAAAAACCGATGCAAGAATTGTGGGTCGCGCTGGCAGGTCCAGCAGTTAATTTTGTGATCGCAGGAATTTTATTGCTTTATTTTCAATTGACCGGTGGCTTTCCGCAATCACCCGAAGCGGTAAATGGACAAATCACAAGTGATAATTTTCTATTCAACTTATTGGTTCTCAATGTCGTGCTTGCTTTATTCAATTTGATTCCAGCTTTTCCGATGGACGGCGGTCGGGTGCTACGAGCATTGCTTGCGATGCGCTATGACCGTGCCAAAGCGACGAATATCGCCGCTCGAATCGGGCAAGTATTGGCAATCGCTTTTGTCTTTGCAGGTTTTTTTTATAATCCTTGGTGGATTTTTATCGGCTTATTTATTTTCCTCGGTGCGGGTGCGGAGTCTAATTTTGAAACGACGCGCTCCGTACTATCCAAATATAAAGTTCGAGATGTGTTGATGCACCAATTCACCACGTTTCACGCTTTTGAAACCTTAGACAAAGCCATTGCCGCGCTGCTCGACGGACAAGAAAAAGAATTTCTGGTAGAACAAGACAATCAAATCATCGGCATCATTACCCGCGATGAAATCATTCGGGGCTTGCGTGAAGTGGGGCAAGAAGCCAACATCGGTCGTATTGCAAATAAGGAATTTTTTACCTTGTCACCCGATATGGAATTGCAGGAAGCCTACGCCCGCATGACGCAGTCGAACGCCACGATTTGTCCGGTGCTGGAAAATGGACAACTGATTGGTGTTTTAAATATGGAAAATATTACCGAAGTGGTGATGCTGGCGAATGCGGGGTTGGAACGGAAGAACCTATCCAACTTCAAGCAGTTACCTGTGTAGGTGATGGCTTCTACGTCAATAGCCTCTTCGTTTTACTGATATAACATCTTTGTTTTACCTCTTGAGGTTCTTTCGTTTAGTTGTCAAGCTAAAAGAGACGACCTTTGTAGGTTCAATGTTTCACCTGTAAGGGTTGAGAAAAGATGCTGTGTAGCATCAACCGATAACCTATATAGGTAGAAAAAAGAACCTTTATAGCATCAAAGGAGAACCTCTAAAGGTTCAACATTCAACCGCTATAGGTTCAACAAAGATGCTGTATAGGTGGAAAGGATAACCCATAGAGCATCTCTGCTTTACCTTAATAGCTTCTTAAAAGATGTTTTGGGGTAGTCGGTAGAACCTTTATTGGTAATCACCAGAACCCTGATAGGTTCAATAAGTTACGGGAATGCCTAAAAATTGTTACAAAAAGCAGCGTATCCAAAAAACCGGAGTAGATAAGAGAACTCGCTTCAAAAACCCTAAAGTTTTTGTAATCAATTTGTTGTGTATAAAATATTGGGATAAAAACTTTATTTTTAGCTGTCATATATATAGAAACTAAAACCCTCCGTTGCGATGACACCTAAAAATCGGTACACCCAGCAAATAGTTTTGCTTTTATTGCCAACACTGTTACTTTCAAGCTGTGCAAGAGCATCCGATAGGATACCTATTGGTGAGATTTATGATCAATTTTATTCAAGTACGCCTTATTTTGGCAATTATTTCTTTACCTTTCAAAATGTCTTTTTAAATATTACCCTTTTTATCCTGCTATTTACCCTTTTTCAATACTGGCAAAACCGGCGGCAAGATTACTTACATTACATTTTTTATCTTTTGGCTACGTGGGTTTACTTTGCCCGGGCTTTTCCACCTTATTTTTACTCTCTTTTTCAAGATAAAGTCTCTTTTTCCGTATTTAACAGATTATTCAGATACCCCGGCGGTTGGAACGACCAAACGGAGTTTATTTGCTTTTGTCTTTTGACCATTGGTTACGCCCTGTTTACCCGCTCCTTTTTCGATTTAAAAAACACAGAGCCAATCGGATTTAAAATAACGCGATATACAATTCTTACACTGGTCACTGCGGCAATACTGCAACTTATTGTTTTA